>NZ_JAOVQM010000002.1:0-300000 GCF_025742995.1 Paracholeplasma manati
TCTAGTTTTGAGAGATGTCTGGTGACGATGGCGAAGTGGACACACCTGTTCCCATCCCGAACACAGAAGTTAAGCACTTCAGCGCCGAAAATAGTACAATGTGCGAAGATAGGACGTTGCCAGGCAATTCTCAACCCCATAAGGGGGATTAGCTCAGTTGGGAGAGCATCTGCCTTACAAGCAGAGGGTCGGCGGTTCGAGCCCGTCATCCCCCACCATAAACTTACTTACTTGAAATCTATGCAAGTGATCTAAGCCGAAATAGCTCAACTGGTAGAGCACCTGACTTGTAATCAGGGGGTTGCGGGTTCAAGTCCTGTTTTCGGCACCATTTGCAAAGTTGTCCCGTTAGCTCAGTCGGTAGAGCACTTGACTTTTAATCAAGGGGTCAGAAGTTCGAGCCTTCTACGGGACACCATTCTTAAGTTTACCAACAACAAATGCCTGGATGGTGAAATAGGTAGACACGTGGGACTTAAAATCCCATGGACGATGAGTCCGTGTCGGTTCAAGTCCGACTCTAGGTACCAACTCAATTTTATTAAAGTGGGGCTTTAGCTCAGCTGGGAGAGCGCCTGTTTTGCACGCAGGAGGTCGACGGTTCGATCCCGTTAAGCTCCACCATTTTAATTATTAGAGTGTAGAAATACACTTTTCGTATATAGTAACATCATAACTTTGGTTTACCCAACACAGGACATGGCGGTGTAGCTCAGCTGGTTTAGAGCGTACGGCTCATACCCGTAAGGTCGAGGGTTCAAGTCCCCCCGCCGCTACCAATTTGGACCCGTAGCTCAGTTGGTTAGAGCCACCGGCTCATAACCGGTTGGTCGTAGGTTCGAGTCCTACCGGGTCCACCAAACCCTGTTTTAAAAAATTTAATCCAATCAATAATTGGCAAGGAGAAATACCCAAGTCCGGCTGAAGGGATCGGTCTTGAAAACCGACAGGCTGTAAAAGGCGCGGGGGTTCGAATCCCTCTTTCTCCGCCATTATTAAATATCGCGGGATAGAGCAGTCTGGTAGCTCGTCGGGCTCATAACCCGGAGGTCGTTGGTTCAAATCCTTCTCCCGCAACCAATTTGGTCCGGTGGTGTAGTGGTTAACATGCCAGTCTGTCACACTGGAGATCGCGGGTTCAATTCCCGTCCGGACCGCCATTATTTGGCTTGGCTCTGTAGCTCAGTAGGTAGAGCAACGGACTGAAAATCCGTGTGTCGGCGGTTCAACTCCGCCCGGAGCCACCACTTAACACACCTCAGCATAGCTGTTTACATAAATACCATTTCGATGGTTTTTTTATTTTATGGGGGAGAATTATCGAAAATGATGTTTTTAAGATACATTTTCAAGTAATTTTGTTATAATCAATTTGGTCGTATATCTAGAGTTTTTACTGATTATTTAGCAATAAAGACTTATTTCTTATTTATAACGTATATGTATTGACATAAACCATAGTTATGTTATGATATTGACATGAGTAGTTTGAATATCAAAACAATAAGGAGAAATTTATGTCAAAAATTGGTATTATGGTTTGTGGGAACTCTGGTGTGGATTATCTTAAGTTGAGTTACCCTGTTAAAGTGATCCATTCTACATTAAACTTAGGTGGTAAAGAATATGAAGATTTCGTAGATATTACAGCAGATGATTTTTATGCAACGGTTGTCAACAACCCTGACATCGCTATTTCTACGTCTCAAACCCCAACAGGAAAAATCGCAGAAGTGTATGAATCATTTATTGAAGAAGGCTACACCGATGTCATCGCGATTACGATTTCATCCAAACTTTCAGGTACATACCAAGGTGCAGTGTTAGCAGCGTCGATGGTGGATGGTATCAACGTACATGTCGTTGACTCTAGAAGTGTATCCCAAGGTGAAGTGTATTTAGTACAAGAAGCGATTGATTTAATCAGCGCTGGTAAATCTGCAAAAGAAATCGCAGAAAGATTAGAAGTTTTAAGAAGTAGCATCAAGATTTATGTATTGGTAGATACTTTAAAGTATCTTGTTAAGAATGGTCGTTTGTCAGCCACTTCAGGGTTCTTAGGCACATTATTAAAGATTAAACCTTTATTACATGTCCTTCCAGAAGGTACTTTGGTACCCCTTGAAAAGATTCGTACAACGTCCAAAGCGAGAGAAAGATTGTTGGAAATTCTTGTTGGAGATATCCAAGGCAAGAAAGTAGACATCTTTATCGCTTATACCAATAACAAATCGGATGCAGAAGTCATTAAAAACTTGATTTTAGAACAACGTTCCGATGTTAAAGTCGAATTGGTGCCACTCACACCAGTCGTCGGTGCCCATGCTGGCCCAGGTACTTTAGGTGTCGGTTATATAGTGAGGTAAGTAGATGAGTCGTGCAAAAGATGTAATAAATGAATTGTTAGTCGAAGTGTTTAACCACATATTATCGATTGAAGGACAAACGCTCAGAGAACGTGGTGTAAAACTATCCATGAGTGAAGTCCATGTATTAGAAGCAATCAAAAATTCACCAACCAAAACCATGGGTGATGTTGCGAAAAGACTTAGAATTACGCTAGGTACTTTAACCACGTCCATCGATGTTTTGGTCAGAAAAAAATATGTGACGAGAAACCGTGCGAAGGATGACAAACGAAAAGTGTTATTACAGCTTACAGATTCAGCCCTCGAAACTTTACATATTCATGATGGATTCCATGATGAAATGATTGAATCGGTCATGGCGGATTTAGAGTTAGAAAAAGACGAAGCTTTGGTCAAATCTCTAGAAAACATCAGCAACTATTTTAAATCCAAATATTAATCGTGAAGAATACCCTTTCTCGGGTATTCTTTTTTTCGTCTTAATGACTTTACAAAGCCTTCATGTTATAATGAATTTGAACAAAAATCATAGAAATATAGGTGATCATATGAAATATGTATTTGGCGTTGATGTCGGTGGCACATCGGTAAAAATTGGCTTTTTAAATCAAGATGGTAATCTCTTAGAATCCTGGAGTATTCCGACCGATTTACGTAATCATGGCGGTAATATTTTAAGTGATGTTGCTGACAGTATTCGTAAATTTGTAGAACTCAAATCCTTAAACGATGACGATATTTTGGGCTTCGGTTTTGGTTTACCCGGACCTGTCGTCAACAATGTCGCAATCAAATGTGTTAACCTTGGTTGGGAAAATGTCGCAGTGGATGAAGCATTCATTCGTGCGTATGGTAAAAATGTGCTGGTTCAAGCCGGTAATGACGCAACCGTCGCTGCTGCAGGTGAATATTGGCAACAAAAAATCGATGGTGACATCGTATTTATTACCTTAGGTACAGGTGTGGGTGGCGGTATCATCGCCCATGGTAAAGTCATCGATGGTGCGCATGGTGCTGGTGGTGAAATCGGCCACATCCGTGCAGAACACAATGAACCACAACTTTGTACTTGTGGGCTTTATGGGTGTTTAGAAACAGAAGTTGCTATCCGTGGCATCAACGCGAGAGCACGTAAACTCATTTTAGAAAAGAACCTCAAAACCACATTGGTCGATGATGAGACCTTATCTCCAAAGCGTATCTTTAATGCAGCAAAAGAAGGCGATACTTTGGCTCTGGCTGTGGTGGATAAAGTAGGTCAATACTTAGGGCAAACCTGTGCAACCTTAGCAGCAACCACAGATCCGAAAGCCTTTTTCATCGGTGGTGGGATTGCGAATGCGGGACAAATCCTGATTGACGCCATCAAAAAACACTATGTAAACTATGCCTTTTCGGCACTTCGTAATATGCAGTTTGAATTAGCAACTTTAGGTAATGATGCAGGCATGTTCGGTGCCGCGTATCTGATCATTGCAGGCTTAAACAAATGATCCGTTCGGTTTTATCCGCTGGCATTGGTTATGGCAAAGCATTTACCATTGAAAAATCTGTTACAGATAACAACAAAGCCAGCGATGCGTTGATCGAAATACAGCACTTTATCGAAACCAAACGGGCTGTATATGACACACTTGAACGCCTCAAAACACAACAAAGCAGTGATGAAATCATTGGATTTCAACAAGCTATATTGTTAGATCAACTGCTTGAAAATGAGGTCAAGCAAAAAATCCGAACAAAACATTTGGCTGCTAAAGAAGCATTTAAATCAGCGATACAAAATTACATCGATACCCTTTCACAAGTAGAGGATCCCTATCTTAAAGAAAGGATCCACGATGTCGCGGATTTGAGTGAACGCTTGTATCTAGCTTTAGATCAAAAAGTAAAACAACGTATTTTAGAACCCATCATCCTAGTAGTAGAGGTCCTATACCCCTCTTATTTGTTTGAATATGAACCATATATTCACGGCATTTTAGTCAAAGAGGGCAGCGGATTATCCCATGGGGTTATTCTTGCAAAAGAACGTAACATTCCCGTGATGGTGGTGAATGATGTCGCGATTGATGCTAACCAGTATATATTCATGGATGGTTATCACTCGAAATTGATACT
This sequence comes from Paracholeplasma manati, assembly GCF_025742995.1. Lineage (NCBI taxonomy): Bacteria > Bacillati > Mycoplasmatota > Mollicutes > Acholeplasmatales > Acholeplasmataceae > Paracholeplasma > Paracholeplasma manati. Next base: position 4,491 of record NZ_JAOVQM010000002.1, read on the forward strand.
AAATCCATCTAAAAAAGAGGTCGAAGGTTGGTTAAAGTCACAAGCAGATGCCAACAATGATCTTAAGCAAACCCACCATCCAAAACGTTTATACTTGAATGTATCTGGTGAAACACTCATCGATCCCCGCTATGTGGAAGCATCCGACGGGATCGGCTTATATCGATCAGAATTCCTCTACTTTCAGAAGAATGCATTTCCGAGTGTAGATAAACAAGTAGAAGTTTATGGCCAATTTTTGAAACAATTTTACCCAAAACCAGTCATCATACGCACTTATGATTTTGGGGATGATAAGAATCCTTTAAACTTAGGTCCACTTCAACGTGGTGTATCGGATTATTTCATCACCTATGAAAAACCATTTGTGGAACAATTATCGGCTTTACTCGTTTTAAATGAGTCATACGATAACCTTAAAATCATGATTCCAATGGTGAAAGGTAAAGCGGATTTATTAGCTGTGACGTCGCTTTTAGAAAAACTCCATCACAAATTTGGGTTTTCTAGACCACTACCGCCTGTGGGAGTCATGATTGAAACGGAAGAAGCTTTCATGCATTTATCCGACTTTACACAAGCAGCCTTCCTGTCTATCGGTTCTAACGATTTGGGTAAAAGTTTATTTCAAATCGACCGCAGTTCAGTGATGGACGAGTTAACCTATGCAAAAATGATGGTAAAAGCCATTGAGGAAATCGATCAATTTGCAAAACACCATCAAATCCCATGTACCGTTTGTGGGGATATTGCCAGTAGACCTGTGGCATTGGCGATGATGCTAGAAAAAAATATCCACGCTTACAGTATTCCGATGCCATTTTTAAAAGAAGCGAAACAAATTATTAAGCAATCCAAAACCAGAATATGACACCCAAAATAGCGATTATTTCAAAATAATGTGCAAAAAGGGTTGCATATTCTTTTTGTTTATCATATAATAGATACGCTTACGCACAAGCAAAAGGCTGTGAAATGGAAGGTTGTCGGCACACGGATAGCCGTTGTCTATGTGAAGGGTTTTTCCATGGAGCAAGTCTATGACAAGATTATAGGCGAAAGGAGACATTTTAAAAATGGCAAAAGAAGTTATCAAAATTCGTTTAAAGGCATATGATCACAGACTAATTGATCAATCCGCGAAGAAGATTATCGAAAGCGTAACCAAGACTGGTGCAAAGGTACATGGTCCAATTCCACTACCAACTGAAAAAGAAATTTTCACCATTCTACGTTCCCCACACGTCAACAAAGATTCACGTGAACAATTCGAACGTCGTACTCACAAGAGATTAATCGAAATCTTGGATCCAAATGCACAAACAATTGAAGCTTTAATGCATATCGACTTACCTTCTGGTGTTGATATCGTGTTAAAGAAGTAAGTAGTAAAACAAACAAAGACTAAAAAGGAGAAAGAAACATGGCCAAAGGAATCTTAGGTAGAAAATTAGGTATGACCCAAATCTGGAATGCAGATGGTCAACTAGTCCCTGTAACTGTGATCGATGTTGCTCAAAACGTAGTGCTTCAACAAAAAACTGTTGAAACTGACGGATACGTTGCGACCCAAATCGGTTTCGAAGACAAAAGGGAAAAATTAAGCAACAAGCCAGAACAAGGGCACGTCGCAAAAGCTAACACAGCACCTAAGCGCTTCATTAAAGAAATTCGCTTTAACGAAACGCTTAACGAATTAGCGGATTTAGCGGTTGGGACTGTCGTTTCTGGAAATATTTTCAAAGCAGGCGAATTGATCGACGTTACTGGTACTTCAAAAGGTAAAGGTTTCGCCGGTGTTATCAAACGCCACAATCAAAGCAGAGGACCAATGGGACACGGCTCGATGTATCACCGTTCACCAGGTTCGATGGGTGCCATCAAAGGCAACATGAAAGGTAAAAATCTACCAGGGCATATGGGTGCTGAACAAGTTACAGTTCAAAACTTAGCTGTCGTAGCATTTGACGCCGAAAGAGAAGTACTACTTGTTAGCGGTAGCGTACCTGGACCAAACAATGGTTTAGTCGTCGTTAGAACTGCCATCAAGAGTATTAAGTAAGGAGGAACCAAGATGCCTAAATTACAAGTATTAAATCAACAAGGTTCAAAAGTAACTGACCTTACATTAAATGATTATGTATTCGGTATTGCCCCACATAACCAAGCATTATATGACGTTGTTAACGCTCAAAGAGCAGCAATGCGTCAAGGGACTCACGATACTAAAACACGTGCTGAAGTTTCCGGTGGTGGTAAAAAACCTTGGAAACAAAAAGGTACTGGTAGAGCTCGTCAAGGGTCTACAAGAAGCCCACAATGGAGACATGGTGGTATCGTATTCGGTCCTACACCTAGAAGCTACGATGTTAAAGTAAACAGAAAAGTTGCTCAACTTGCAATGCGTTCTGCATTATCTTATCATCAAGCAAATAACTCTTTAGTCGTTGTTGACGCATTAGCCGTTGAACAAGCTAAGACCAAAGAATTCGCAGCATTATTAAGCAAGTTAAACATTACTGAAAAAGTATTGATCGTTGACACAGTATTCGCAGACAGTGTGTTCTTAGCAGCACGCAACCTACCGAATGTTATGCTAGTTCAAGCTTCTCACGCGAGTGTTTATGACTTATTAAACTGCAAACAATTATTATTAACTCAAAATGCAGTTCAATACTTCGAGGAGGTGCTTGCATAATGACTAAATATTACGACATTATCAAAGCTCCAATCATCACTGAACAATCTTCTAAGTTGATTGAATCCCAAAACGCTTATACTTTCGAAGTCGATCGTAAAGCAAACAAAGTGGAAATCAAAAAAGCTGTAGAAGCTATCTTCAATGTGACAGTAGTCAGAGTCAACACCGTAAACGTATTACCTAAGTTCAAGAGAATGGGCAAATACGAAGGTTACAAACAAGCATACAAAAAAGCAATCGTAAAACTAGCTGAAGGTCAAAAGATTGACCAATTCACAGTTTAAGATTAGTGAAATGTTAAAGGAGAATTAACTATGGCGGTTAAAGTTTATAAGCCGACGTCCGCTGGACGCCGCAACATGAGCGTTTTAACGTTCGAAGAAATCACAACATCCACTCCTGAAAAATCACTACTCGAGCCAATTCACAAAAATGGTGGACGTAATAACTCAGGTAAGATTACTGTTCGTCATCAAGGTGGCGGCGCTAAGCGCAAATATCGTGTAATTGATTTCAAGAGAAACAAAGATGGTATCGTAGGTAAGGTTGCAACAATCGAATACGATCCAAACAGAAGTGCAAATATCGCTTTGATCAACTATGTAGATGGTGAAAAGCGTTATATCATCGCGCCAAAAGGCTTAGAAGTTGGTATGTCCATCGAATCCGGTGAACATGCAGACATCAAGACTGGTAACGCATTGCCTATTTTCAATATCCCAGTAGGTACTGTCATTCATAACATTGAATTACACCCTGGTAAAGGTGGACAATTGGTCCGTTCCGCTGGTACTTCCGCACAAATCTTAGGTAGAGAAGAACGCTATGTCCTTGTTCGCTTAAGCTCTGGCGAAGTGAGAAAGATTTTAGGTACTTGCCGCGCAACCGTTGGTGAAGTTGGTAACGAAACTTACGAACTTGTCAGAATTGGTAAGGCAGGCCGTACTAGACACATGGGTATCCGCCCAACTGTCCGTGGTGCTGTTATGAACCCGAACGATCACCCACACGGTGGTGGTGAAGGTAAGAACCCAGTCGGTAGAAAATCACCAATGACACCTTGGGGTAAACCTGGTCGCGGTATTAAGACAAGAGATTCTAAGAAGGCATCGAACGATTTAATCGTAAGACGTCGTACAAAGTAGGAGGGTAAACATGGCACGTTCAATTAAAAAAGGTCCTTTTTGTGACGATTACCTATTAAATAAGGTAAGAACAGCTAAAAAGGCAAAAGATAACAAAGTAATCCAAACTTGGTCAAGACGTTCAACCGTATTCCCTGACTTTGTAGGATTAACGATTGCAGTATATAACGGTAGAGAACATGTACCTGTATACATCACAGAAGACATGGTTGGTCACAAACTAGGTGAATTCTCACCTACACGTACTTTCCGTGGACACGGCGCTGACAAGAAAGCAGCTAAGAAATAATGACGGAGGTTAATATGGAATCTAGAGCTATGGCAAATACGGTGCGTATTGCACCAAGAAAAGCAAGACTAGTGATTGATCTCATCAAGGGTTTAGAAATCAAAGAAGCACAAGCTATTTTGAAATATACCCCTAAAGCTGCCGCTCCAATTATTTTAAAGGTGCTTAACAGTGCAGTCGCAAACGCAGATCATAACTACAACATGGATGTAAACAACTTATACATCAAAGAGGCGTTCGTCAATGAAGGCGTACGCATGAAGAGAATGATGCCTAATTCCAAAGGACAAGGCAACATTATCGTTAAAAAGACGAGCCACATCACAATCGTTGTGGCAGAAAGAGTTTAGGAGGATATACGATGGGTCAAAAAGTTAGTCCAGTCGGCTTACGCATGGGGATTACCCGTAATTGGGATGCGAAATGGTATGCAGAAAAAAATCAAGTTCCGGCTCTTTTAAAAGAAGATATTGAAATCAGAAAGTATTTAAAAGACACTTTCAAAAAGGCTTCCGTTTCTCAAATCGAAATCGAACGTCTTAAAGGTAAAGCTAAAGATAGAGTGAAAGTCACTTTATACACCGCTAAACCTGGCGTTGTCATCGGTAGAGATGCAGAATCCAAAAACAAAGCAGTTAAAACACTTGAACACATGACTAAAAAGGAAATCATCCTTAACGTCGTTGAAGTCAAACGTTCAGAACTCAATGCAGAACTCGTTGCGCAAAGCATTGCTGAACAATTAGAAAACCGTGCATCTTTCCGCCGTGTGCAAAAGATGGCTATGCAAAGAGCATTAAAAGCGGGTGCTAAAGGGGTTAAGACACTTGTGTCTGGACGTCTTGGCGGTGCTGAAATCGCTCGTAGCGAAGGCTATTCAGAAGGCCGCGTGCCTCTACACACTTTACGTGCTGACATCGATTATGCAACTGCAGAAGCGACCACCACTTATGGTAAGTTAGGCGTTAAAGTATGGATTTTCAAAGGCGAAGTTCTACCTGGTCAAAAAGTTAGATCTGAAGCTGCACCAAGAAGAGACAAGCGCAGTAAAGGAGGCAAGTAATTATGTTAATGCCAAAAAGAACTAAATTCCGCCGTCCTCATCGCGTAAGTTATGAAGGAAAGGCAAAAGGTAATCTTGAATTACAACACGGCAACTGGGGTTTACAAGCTACTGAAGGTGCTTGGATTACAAACCGTCAAATCGAAGCTGCCCGTATTGCAATCACAAGACATATGAAACGTACAGGTAATGTATGGATCAACATTTTCCCTCATTTAGCAAAAACTAAAAAACCACTAGAAGTACGTATGGGTTCCGGTAAAGGTGCACCAGATTCATGGGTTGCTGTTGTTAAGACTGGCAAAATCATGTTCGAAGTTGCAGGTGTTTCTGACGAAATCGCTCATGAAGCATTAAGACTTGCTTCCCATAAACTTCCGGTTTCCACAAAGATTATTCGTAAGGTAGGTGACCAATAATATGAAAGCGACTGAAATTCGTAAAATCAGCACAGCTGACTTAAACAAACGCATCAACGAATTAAAAATTGAATTATTCAACTTACGTTTTCAACTAGCTGTTGGTCAATTAGAAAATACCGCACGCATAAGACAAGTTAGAAAATTAATTGCACAAATGAAGACAATCATTAGTGAACGTAGCGAATAAAGGAGGATACTATGGAAAGAAACAATAGAAAAGTGTTCACAGGAACTGTGGTATCAACCAAAATGCAAAAAACGATCACAGTGGTAGTTGACACATACAAAAAACACAGCTTATACGGGAAACGTGTTAAAGTTTCCAAAAAATATCATGCACACGACGAAAACAATCTTGCGAAAGTTGGCGATGTAGTAACCATTATGGAAACTAGACCACTTTCCGCTACTAAACGTTTTAGATTAGTAGAAGTTGTTACGAAGGCAGAATAAGGAGGGACTATCATGATTCAACAAGAAACTAGATTAAACGTCGCTGATAATAGCGGCGCACGTGAAGTCTTAGTCATTAAAGTTTTAGGTGGTACCCGCCGTCGTTATGCTAACATCGGCGATGTGGTTGTCGTTGCAGTTAAAAAAGCAACGCCAGGCGGCATCGTTAAAAAAGGTGACGTAGCAAAAGCGGTTATCGTCAGAACCGTGTCTGGCTTAAGACGCGCAGATGGCTCATACATCAAATTTGATGACAATGCAGCTGTCATTATTAAAGAAGATTTAAACCCACGTGGAACCCGTATTTTCGGACCTGTGGCAAGAGAGCTTAGAGATAAGAACTTCATGAAGATCGTATCCCTTGCTCCAGAAGTATTATAAGGAGGACATCATGAACATTAAAGCTGGAGATACCGTTGTTGTTATTGCTGGTAAAGACAAGTTCTCTAAGGACAAAAAAGGCAATAAAGTCAAAACAACTGGTAAAGTATTAAAAGCAATTCCTAGCGAAGACCGTGTCATCGTTGAAGGCGTCAATAAAGTTAAAAAACACCAAAGACCAACCCAACAAAACGAAAAAGGTCAAATCTTGGAAGTTGAAGCACCAATCCATGTATCTAACGTGATGATTCTCGATCCAAAGAAGAATGTTCCAACTCGCGTTGGTTACAAAATCGTAGACGGTAAGAAAGTCCGTTATGCGAAAAAATCAGGCGCAAGCCTTGATAAATAAGAAGGAGTTTGACTATGAGTAGATTAAGAGAAAAATACGATAACCTCACCAAACCCGAATTAATGAAAGCATTCAACTACACTTCCGTCATGCAAGTACCAAAGATCGAAAAGATCGTTATTAACATGGGTATCGGCGATGCAGTAGCAAACCCTAAAGCACTCGACGATGCAGTAGAAGAATTAACCGTAATCACTGGTCAAAAACCAGTTGTAACCAAAGCAAGAAAATCCATTGCGAACTTCAAATTACGTGAAGGTATGCCAATCGGTTGCAAAGTTACATTACGTGGCGAAAGAATGTACTATTTCTTGGATAAATTAGTTTCTGTTTCTCTTCCACGTGTAAGAGACTTCCGCGGTATCTCTAAAGATGCATTCGACGGTCGTGGTAACTACACACTAGGAATCAAAGAACAACTCATTTTCCCTGAAATCAATTTCGATAAAGTGAAGAAAGTACGTGGCATGGACATTGTCATCGTAACAACGGCGCAATCTGACGAAGAAGGTAAAGCATTACTAACTTCCCTTGGATTACCGTTCAAGAAATAAGGAGAATAAACATGGCTAAAAAATCTATGATTGCGAAGCAACAACGCGTGGCTAAGTTTTCAACACAAGCTTACACAAGATGCACACGTTGTGGCCGTCCGCACGCAGTATACCAAAAATTTGGAATTTGCCGTATTTGTTTTCGCGAATTAGCCTATAAAGGCGAACTACCTGGCGTTAAAAAAGCTAGCTGGTAAGAAGGAGGAAATAATATGGTTATGACTGATCCAATCGCGGATTTACTAACTCGTATCCGCAACGCGAATTCAATGCGTCATGAAACGGTAGAAATCCCTGCATCCAGACTTAAAGCAGACATTCTAAATGTCTTGAAACAAGAAGGTTTCATTGTAGATTATGTATCTAAAAATGAAGCAGTAGGTTCTACACTCGTAGTAACATTGAAATACGCCGCTAATAACGAACGCGTTATTAAAGGTTTAAAGAGGATATCGAAACCGGGCTTACGTGTTTACGCACAAGCTAGCCAATTACCTAAAGTTCTTAACGGACTTGGTATTGCGATTATTTCGACATCAAAAGGCATTCTTACTGATAGAGAAGCCAGAAAACAACAAATCGGTGGCGAAGTGCTCGCCTACGTTTGGTAATAGGGAGGATAACATATGTCACGTATAGGTAATAAAGTGATTATTGTTCCTGCTGGCGTTACCGTCACTGTAGGAGAAGGGAACTTAGTCACAGTCAAAGGGCCAAAAGGCACTTTATCATTTCAATTTTCTGATCGCGTAAGCATCGAACAAGAAAATAATCAAATCACAATTAAGAGAGAATCTGATATCAATAACGACCGTAAATTACACGGTACCACAAGAGCCGTTCTTGCGAACATGGTCACAGGTGTTTCAACAGGATTTACTAGATCCTTAGAAATCATCGGTGTCGGTTACAGAGCGTCTATTGAAGGTAAGACTTTGGTCATCAACGCTGGTTATTCACATTTAGTTGAATTAGCCATCCCTGAAGGTGTCACCGTCGCTTTACCTAAAAATACAGAAGTTATTTTATCAGGTGCAGACAAGCAAGTCATTGGTGAATTTGCAGCAAACATTCGCGCTATTCGTAAACCAGAACCTTACAAAGGTAAAGGTATTCGTTACAAAGGTGAAAATGTTCGTCGCAAAGAAGGCAAGACTGCTAAGAAGTAGGAGGGCATATATATGATCAGTAAACAATCAAGCAATGTAACACGCCAAAAGAGACATTTACGTATTCGTCAAACTCTTTCTGGTACCGCAGCAAGACCTCGTTTAAGTGTATATCGCTCTAATACAGCCTTCTATGCACAACTAATTGACGACGTTAACCAAACCACTTTATTCGCAGCAAGAAGCCAAGAACTAAACTTAAAAGGTTCTAGCATCGCGACTGCGTCAGCGGTTGGTAAATTGATCGCAGAACGCGCTATCGCAGGCGGCGTTACTGAGGTCGTATTCGACAGAAGTGGTTATTTATACCACGGACGTGTAAAGGCATTGGCCGAAGCAGCTAGAGCAGCTGGATTGAAATTCTAAGGAGGGTAATCATGCGTAAAGTTAGAGAAAAAGAAGTCGAATTATTCGAAGACCGCGTGGTTGCTATCAACCGCGTAACTAAAGTAGTAAAAGGTGGTAGACGTTTCAGATTCGCAGCACTAGTCGTTATTGGTGACCATAATGGGACTGTTGGGTTTGGTTTAGGCAAAGCTCAAGAAGTACCAGATGCAATCAAAAAAGCGGTTGAAAATGCGAAAAAGAACTTAATTAAAGTTGCAGTTGTCAACAGTACAATCCCACACGTAGTGACCGGAGAATTCGGCGCTGGGAAAGTATTCTTAAGACCTGCTGCTGAAGGTACCGGAGTCATCGCCGGTGGTGCGATTCGTACCATTTGTGAATTGGCTGGTATCCACAATATTTTATCCAAATCTTTAGGATCCAAAGCTCCAATCAACATGGTTAGAGCAGCATTTGCTGGACTTGAATCATTGAAGACAAAAGAAGACGTTGCTGCGCTTAGAGGCGTTGCAGTAGAAAGCTTGGTGTAAGACTATGACATTAGAAATTACATTAAAGAAGTCTTTAATTGGACGCAATCCAAATCAAGTGAGAACAGCTCATGCATTGGGATTAAAGAAATTAAACCAAACTGTAGTTAAAGAATCCAACGACGCGATCGTGGGTATGGTGAAAACCATTGCTCACCTTGTGGTTGTTAAAGAAATCGCGTAAGGAGGGACACATCAATGTTAAATGAATTAAGACCAAATGCAGGCGCACGTAAGAATCGTAAAAGACTCGGACGTGGTACAGCTACCGGCCAAGGTAAAACTGCTGGTAGAGGACAAAAAGGTCAAGGCGCTAGAACCGGCGGCGGTACTCGCTTAGGGTTTGAAGGTGGACAAATTCCTTTCTTCCAACGTCTTCCAAAACGTGGATTTTCCAACGTTAACCGTAAAGATTTCGCCATTGTTAACTTAACACAACTCAATGTGTTTGAAGATGGCACAGTCGTTACACCAGAATTATTATTAGAAACTAAACTCATTGGTAAATTACAATCAGGCGTTAAAGTGTTAGCGAACGGTGCGTTAGAAAAGAAATTAACCATCAAAGCAAACCACTTCTCTAAACAAGCCCTTGTTTTAATTGAACAAGCTGGCGGAACGGCTGAGGTAATCTAACATGTACCGTATCAAAGCGATATTTTCAAACGTACAACTTTTAAAAAGAATTGGTATTACCCTAGCATTGTTATTTATCTTCCGTATCACGACTTGGATTCCAATCCCGCTCATCGATACGTCAAGCATCTCTGAGTTCATCAGCGGTAATGACTTCTTAGCCATTTTAAATAACTTTACAGGTAATGCATTAGGACGTTTTTCCATCATGGCTATGGGTATATCGCCTTACATTACGGCGTCCATCGTAGTTCAAATGCTACAAATGGATATCGTGCCTATTCTTAAAGAATGGAGCGAACAAGGCGAGACTGGTAAACAAAAGCTCAACAAACTAACCCGTATCCTCGGTTTAGTGTTGGCATTCGTTCAGTCACTTGTATTATTACTTGGTTTAGGGGTTGCAGGTAGCGAATTCTTACCAGACATCCTATCACCTTCCCCAATCTTATATATTTACATGTCCTTAGTGGTTACAGCAGGTGCTGCATTCGCAATGTACATCGCAGACTTAATCACAAGAAAGGGCATTGGGAATGGTACAAGCTTACTTATCGTAGCTGGTATCATCACCTCATTACCTTCGATGATTACCTTATTATGGGGTAAATACATCACCAATGGTAATGGTGGATGGGATATTGTCCTATTCATCGCAGTCATCTTAATTTACTTAGCAGTACTTCTTGGTGTCACTTTCCTTGAACTTGCAAAAAGAAGAATTCCAATTCAATATGCAAACCGTCAAGCGGGTCAAGGCAAAACCAACTCAGATTTACCAATTAAGTTAAATACTGCAGGCGTTATCCCGGTTATCTTCGCATCCACAATCTTAAGTATTCCACTATCTATTTCAGGTATGTTTGGGTTAAATACATCCTCTTCATTGGGTTCATGGTTGGATCAAATCTTCAACTATCAACAACCAATCGGATTTGTATTATACATCGGACTCATCGTTGTGTTCACATTCTTCTATTCTTTCTTGATGTTGAATCCAGAAACAGTAGCAGGCAACCTATCGAAGTCCAATGCCTACATCCCTGGGGTTAGACCAGGTTTGGATACACAAAATTATATTGCAAGATTGATGTTTAAAATTACCTTATTGGGTACAGTGTACTTAGTAATTCTTGCGGCTATGCCAATCGTTACATCGATTGTCTTCGGCTTCAACTCTACAGAATCACAAGCCATTGTCCTCGGGGGTACATCCTTACTCATCGTTGTAGGGGTTGCGATTGAAACCACCAATCAAGTTGAAACAGAAGCAAACGATCAAGAATACAAAGGCATATTTTAAGCCAAACAAGAGAGAGGTATGAACCATGAGACTAATCATTATGGGCCCACCGGGCGTTGGCAAAGGATCACTTGCTAGTGATCTCACAAAGCATTATCATATACCTCATATTTCAACGGGAGAAATGTTTCGCGCCGAAATCAAGAAAGGTTCTCCCGTTGGGAAACTTGTTCAAAATCAGATCAATGCAGGCAAGTTTGTCAACGATTCGTTAACCAACGACATCGTACGCATCCGCTTACAAGCCAGAGACGTTAAGGAAGGCTTCCTCATGGATGGCTACCCACGTAACTTAAAACAAGCGGAAGATTTCGATCATATTTTGATGCAATATGGTTGGACTGTCGATTATGTCATTTATTTGGACTCACCTGAAGAAGTCATCCTAGACCGTATTACCGGTCGCCGTGTTTGTCCAACCTGTGGTAGAACATACCATGTGCGTAACAACAAACCGATGGTTGAAGGGATTTGCGATAACGACCAAACCCCACTTGTTCAACGTCCAGATGATACTGTCGCAATCACCAAAGAACGTTTAGTCATTTATCATGACCAAACCCAACCGATCATTGAATATTACCGCAGTAAAGGTAACATCCTCTGTATCGATGGTAAAGGTTCGATTGAAGAAGTGTCTAGACGTGTTATTGAAGAATTAGATGGTAAAAAATGATTACATTAAAATCACAAAGAGAAATTGACATCATGCGTGAAGCTGGCCGAATGGTTGCCCTCACTCGTGAAGAAGTAAAAAAACATATCAGACCAGGCATATCAACAAAAGCACTGGATGAAATCGCGGAAAACTATATTGTGTCCTTAGGCGGCAAACCGTCGTTCAAAGGGTATCATGGCTTTCCTGGTTCTGTCTGTCTTTCGGTCAATGAAGTCGTTGTCCATGGGATTCCATCTGAAAAGATGATTCTAAAAGAAGGCGACATCGTGACGCTCGATATTGGGGTTTACTACAAAGGTTACCACGCCGATAGTGCATGGACTTACGCAGTAGGCAACATTTCAAAAGCGGACCAACAATTGTTAGATGTTACGCTTGCATCCTTGTATGAGGGGCTCAAACAAGCGATTCCTGGCAATCGAGTATCAGATATTTCCGCTGCGATTGAAGCTTATGTCAAACCGTATGGTTACGGCATTGTGGAAGAATTCACAGGCCATGGCATTGGTAAACAATTGCACGAAGATCCTTACATCCCAAACTTCGGTCAACCCGGGATGGGTGCCTTATTAAAACCAGGCATGACATTCTGTGTCGAACCCATGGTTAATATTGGGACAAAACGCGTGAAGATTTTACAAGATAACTGGACCACAGTGACCATGGACAAATCGAAAAGCGCACATTTTGAACATATGATCGCCATCACAGAGACAGGCTATCAAATATTAACCGAACTTTAAAGGAGGCTATTTATGGCAAGAGAAGATTTAATTGAAGTACAAGCAAAAGTAGTCGAAGTACTACCAAATACCAAATTTAAAGTTGAACTTGAAAATGGGCATGTAGTACTCGCACACGTATCCGGTAAAATCCGCATGAACAACATTCGCATTTTACCTGGTGATAGCGTTACAGTTGAGTTATCACCATATGATTTAACACGCGGCAGAATCACGTATCGCCGAAAGTAGGAGGAAATCAAATGAAAGTTAGAGCATCAGTAAAACCTATTTGCGACAAATGCAAGGTTGTAAAGCGCAAGGGTAGAGTAATGGTTATTTGTGAAAATCCAAAACACAAACAACGTCAAGGATAATAGGAGAATAATATGGCACGTATAGCAGGTATCGACATTCCACGCGAAAAACGCGTAGTTATTAGCTTAACTTACGTTTACGGGATTGGAAGAAGTCTATCAGAACAAATTTTAAAAGACGCTCATGTATCAGAAGATACCAGAGTCAAGAACTTAACAGAAGATGAACTAAACCGCATTCGTACTGAAGTTGCAAAATACCAAGTCGAAGGTGATTTAAGAAGAGAAATCACATTAAACATCAAACGTTTAATGGAAATTGGTTCATATCGTGGAATTCGTCATAGAAAAGGTTTACCAGTAAGAGGACAAAACACAAGAACAAATGCGCGTACTCGTAAAGGTAAAGCTAAAACTATCGCGAATAAGAAGAAATAAGGAGGGTCATCATGGCAGGTAAAAAAACAACTAAACGTCGTGTAAAGAAGAATATTCCGCTTGGAATGGCTCACATTCATACCACGTTTAATAATACAATCGTCACCATCACAGACCAAGGCGGTAACGCAATCGCTTGGAGCAGTGCAGGTGCATTAGGTTTCAAAGGTTCCCGTAAATCAACCCCATTTGCTGCACAAATGTCAGCCGAAGCAGCTGCTAAAGCCGCTATCGAACATGGTGTCATCAAAGTTGAAGTATCCGTTAAAGGCCCAGGCCCAGGTAGAGAAGCTGCGATCCGTTCGATCCAAGCAGCAGGTCTTGAAATCACTGCGATTAAAGACGTTACACCAGTACCACACAACGGATGCCGCCCACCAAAACGTCCTCGTGGATAATATCTATAACAAATAAAGGAGGTAATCATTTTGCAAGATCTTAAGTTTTCGAAACCAGAAGTAAAGGTTGAGTCTATATCAGGCGATAATACCAAAGCAATTTGCACCATCAGCCCACTCGAAAGAGGCTATGGGATTACCATTGGTAACTCACTACGTCGTGTACTTTTATCATCATTACCAGGCGCTGCGATTGTCAATGTGAAGATTGAAGGAGCTGAACACGAATTCTCTACACTCGAAGGTGTAATGGAAGACGTAATGAGTATTGTTTTGAATCTTAAAAAAGTGGTTTTATCTGTAGATTCTACAGATCCTAATTTCGAAAAAGAAATTGAAATCCACCAAAACGGTGCAGGTGTCGTTACCGCTTCAGATATTATTCATGACAGTGATATTAAGATTATTAACCCAGACCAAGTCATCGCGACTGTGGTTGAAGGTGGTAAATTATCGATGTATATGACCGTCAGACGTGGTATTGGGTATGTGGGTTCTGTGAAGAACAAGGCTTACTCGAATTCCGTCGGCGTTATCGCGATCGACTCGATCTATACACCGATCAATCGTGTTGCTTACGAAGTTGAAAAAACCCGTGTCAACAACGATGCTGATTATGACAAATTGATTATGGAAGTTGAAACCAATGGCGCTATCAAAGCTCATGAAGCTTTATCATTAGCTGCTAAGATGATGATTGATTATCTATCCGTCATCGTTGACTTGGACGCAACCACCCATGACATCAGTTTCATGTCTGAAAAAGTAAGCGAAACCAACACTCACAAGCTTGAAAAACCGATTGAAGAATTGGATTTATCCGTTCGTTCATTCAACTGCTTGAAGAGAGCTGGCATCAACACGCTCGCAGAATTAACAAAGAAGACTGAAGAAGAAATGATGCGCGTCCGTAACTTAGGACGTAAGTCTTTAAAAGAAGTAAAAGAGAAGTTAGAAGATTTAGGTTTAGGATTTGCTGCTGGTTATGCTAACGGTAGAAAACTAGACGTTGCTTCTGACGATGACAACGAATAAGGAGAACTACTATGGCAGGATATAGCAGATTAAGACGTAACAGTTCACAAAGAAGAGCACTTCTTAGAGACTTGGTTACAGACTTAATTATTTATGGACAAATTGAAACCACACAAGCTAAAGCTAAAGAACTCAGCAAACTTGCTGACAAGATGGTCACCCTTGGTAAGAAAGGCACATTAGCTGCAAGACGCCAAGCTTTAACAATCGTTAGAGACGAACTTGTCAAAGAAGGACAAACTGCAGTTCAAAAATTGTTTGGTGAAATTGCCCCTAAGTTTAAAGATCGTAACGGTGGTTACACCCGTGTGATCAAAACGTTGCCACGTCTTGGTGATTCAGCCCCAATGGCTATCATCCAATTTGTGGAATAACAAAATCAAAACATACACAGAAGTCATCGATTTCTGTGTTTTTTTGTCGTTTTCTAATATAAATTGTGAGGAATTGTGACCATAAAGTGGTATACTATTCATAAATTATTAGGAGGAAATCTCAAATGAAATTTCAAGATTACGTCTATCAAAGACCCGATGTAGATGCGATTAAACAAAAGTATGTCGCATTTACTGAAGCATTTAAAGCCGCTAAAGATGCTAACGAACAAACTGAGATCATTAAACAAGTATTTGGTCTCATCGATGAGGTCGATACCATGTATCAACTCGTTTCAATTCGTTATTCTTTAAACACCCAGGATGATTTCTATGAAGCTGAAATGAACTTCATGGATGAAGTCTCACCTGAACTTCAAAACTACGTGAATGAATTTAATAAGTTGGTGTACGCATCCCCATTTAAACCTGAACTTGTCAACGTATTTGGACAACACTATTTCAATCAACTAGAAGTCTCTCTTCAATCGTTTGATGAAAAAATTATCCCACTCTTACAAGAAGAAAACAAACTGAACAGTAAATACTCTAAAGTGGTTGCATCCGCACAAATTGAATTCGATGGCGGGGTTTATAACTTATCTCAAATGAGTCCATTTACCCAAAGTAAAGACCGTGAAACTAGACACCGTGCCCAACTCAAAATATCTGAATTTTTCGAATCAAAAGAAGCGGAACTCGACGATATTTATGATCAATTGGTCTCGGTAAGAAATCAGGCTGCACAAGCGTTAGGTTACGCCAATTTCGTCGAATTGGGTTACAAACGCTTGGGTAGAACCGATTACGGTTCGAAGGAAGTTAAGGCCTATAGAGAGCAAATTAAGCGCGATGTGGTGCCATTTGTTGAAAAGCTTGTCGCACGCAAAGCGAAGCGTTTGGGCATTCAAGATTTGAAGAGCTATGATACGATTTCATTCTTATCTGGTAATCCAACACCTAAAGGTGATTTGGATTGGCAAGTGGCTCAAGCAACCACGATGTATAAAGCATTATCCAAAGAAACCGATGAATTCTTTACCTTCATGAAAGACTCAGGATTACTTGAGTTAGACTCTAAAAAAGGTAAAGCAGGTGGCGGTTATTGTACCTTCATTCCAGGCTATAAAGCCCCGTTCATTTTCGCGAACTTTAACGGAACTTCTCACGATGTTGACGTTTTAACCCACGAAGCAGGACATGCGTTCCAAGTGTATCAATCCAGAGAGTTCATCAACCCGATGCAACGATTCCCTGGGTATGAAGCGTGTGAAATTCACTCGATGAGTATGGAATTCTTTGCGTGGCCGTGGGTACCACTATTCTTCAAAGAAGATGCACAAAAATACTATTTCTCCCACTTATCAGGCGCTATCTCATTCTTACCTTATGGGGCACTCGTAGATGAATTCCAACATGAAATCTATGAAAACCCATCGATGTCTAAAGATGAACGTAAAGCAACTTGGAGAAGACTAGAAAAACAATACATCCCTTCCAGAGATTATGACGATGACAAATTTATGGAAAAAGGGACTTACTGGTTCCGTCAAGGCCATATTTTCCAATCCCCATTCTATTACATCGATTATACCCTCGCACAAGTCTGTGCATTCCAATACTGGATCAGAGACCATAAGGACCACCAAGAAGCTTGGTCTTCCTATGTCGATTTATGTAAATTGGGCGGCTCTAAAGGGTTTGTCGCGTTGATGAAGGATGCGAAACTCGATAGCCCGTTTGAAGATGGTACCATTTTAAGAACCATTCAGCCACTTGAAGCGTTCTTAAACACCATTGATGATACAAAACTTTAAAATAATGATGCAAAACCTGGGACAAAACCCAGGTTTTTTTGTTATACTATGAATAGTATTTCGAATTTAAAATAAATACAATAGAAAGAGGCCCCTATGTCACACGATTTAAAAACCATCACTGTGCTATTTCGCGCAAAGAATAGCCTTGAAAACTTAATTAAACAAGATATCCAAAGTTATGGTTTAAATCCTTCTGAATTTGGGACATTAGAAGCGTTATATCATAAAGGGGCACTGACCGTACAACAAATCATCGATAAAGTTTTGATTGCGAACTCATCCATGACATATGTGCTAGATAATCTTGTCAAACGCGATTTAATCACTCGAACCAAAGACCCAATCGACAAACGCATCTTCAAGGTAGAACTCACCCCTAAAGGTGTAGCATTTATGGCTGACATTTATCCTCAGCATGAAAAAAATATGATGACCGTATTGAATGTCTTATCCAAAGAAGAACAAGATCAACTTCAAGCATTGTTAAAAACATTGGGATTGAATGCGAAAAACTTTAAATGCACGAAATAACAGACTTCGGTCTGTTTTATTTTTTTTCATGGATGGGAAAAATTCATCCTTCTATATATGTTATACTGTTATCGAAATGAGTGTGATCTTATGAACAACGCATTAAAACAGGCCATCCATCAACTTGAAATGGTATTGAACTTAGACCTTAAATCCATTCAACATGTGAATTTCATAGAAAGAAATGCCCCTGGCTATGAAATTCATAAAACAGATGAGAAAGTCAAAATTGAATATAACAACATCAATGATGCTTTAACAGCTTTGGGTATATGGTTATCTAACCCTAAAACGAACTATATCTATATTGAAAAACGCGCCTTTAAACGGGTGGGTTTAATGTTGGATGTAGCGAGAATGGCCGTACCTAAAATTGAAACTCTGGAAAAATATATTTTAATTTTGTCTTTACTTGGATATAACTACCTTGGTTTATATTTGGAAGATGTATTCGAAGTGGATAACGAACCACAATTTGGTTATATGCGTGGTCGTTATACACAAGCAGAACTCAAACGTTTAGACGATTACGCTGCGAAACTCGATTTCGAAATTGTCCCATACATTCAAACCTTAGCACACCTTTCGTCGATTTTTAAACACCACACTTATGGCCCAATCAAAGACATCGATGACATTCTATTGGTCGGTGAACCAAGAACGTATGAGCTCATCGAAAATATGTTAAAAACCACCAAAAAAGTCTTTAGAAGCCAAGAAATTAATATCGGCATGGATGAAGCATGGATGCTTGGCTTAGGTAAATACCTTCAAAAGTATGGGTATCAAGATAGACTAAAAATCATGTTCGAACACTTAGAAAAAGTGAATGCATTGTGTGTGAAATACGGGTATCGACCAGCCATGTGGGCAGACATGTTTTTCCACTTGGTGGGCGGGCATTACTTTAATGATCAAGTCGAATTCAGTGAAGACATCACTTCTAAAATACCTAAAAATATCAAACTGATTTATTGGGACTATTATCAAACTGATATTCAAAGATACCACGCCAAATTCAAATCCTTGAATCAATTGACCGATAATTATGGTTATGCAGGTGGCGCATGGAAGTGGATTGGTTTCGCACCAAATAATGATGTAACGATGCGAACCATGCGTCTCGCCATTGAAGCTGCGAAACAGTATCAGATTGAAGATTTTATCGTCACGTCTTGGGGAGATAATGGTGGAGAAGCGTCACAATTTTCCATACTACCTGGTTTGTGTTACATCATCGAACAAATCAATGGAGATGATCGTTTGAATAAAGACAATCTGTTATCATTGATTAGTAATCTCACTTATCAGAACTGGTTAGACCTCGATTTACCGAATAAACTCTATTCGAATCCGCTGGCTATTCCAGTGAATCCATCTAAATATTTATTGTATGAAGACCCATTTTTAGGACTCTACAATCAAAAGTTACATCCGTGTTATGCAGCTTATTACCAACGATATAAAAAGATATTAAAAACCGACACAAAGGTAGCAGGACCATACACCTATTTGTTTGATACTTTGTATAAATTAACGGATGTATTGACTCTTAAATCCACTTTGAGTATACGCCTTAAAAAAGCATATGATGATAAAGATATGCCTGCATTACACGACATCACCTATCACGAAATCCCAACCATCATTCGAAAAATCGAACTATTTTATCAAGCGTTTTATACCCAGTGGCATCTGGAAAATAAACCCTTTGGATTTGAACATCATAGCCATCGTTTAGGTGGGTTAAAACAAAGATTAACCGATATCGCCAATACACTTCATGACTTTATAAACGCGACCATTAGCCATATTCCAGAATTGGATGAAAGAATCATTGATATCGCTAATGATGATTATAATGGTTGTCGCTACCTAAACTATTACGGTGATTATACATCGTTTGGAAAGATGTAAAAACCATGACATATACCAAAGAGGAACTACTTGAAGGGATTCAAGCGATGGACTCCCTGATCAAAAAAAGCGAGAAGACACTACCTAATCTCGTACCTGGTACTGGACCGCATACCACGCTGACTAGAAGACTCAAAGCATTCAAATTAACCAAAGCTATTTTAGAAGAAAAATTATCCGAATAATTAAGAAAAAACGATAGAAATCAGTTTGATCTCTATCGTTATTTTTTTAGTTGTTTTTTAATCGCGATGGCCGCGTGCATCCCATCGGCTGCTGCTTTCGCAACTTGTAATACCCCACCGACGGTATCGCCTGCGGCGTATAACCCTTCGATGTTGGTCATGAAATTGTCATCGACAACAATGTTGGTGTTTTCAACAATCGCGCCAATACGTGTTGCGAATTCAACTGCACCAGGCGAACCTAACGCAATAAATATCCCTTCAACATCATATGAACCATTGGTTGTTACGATGGTGGTTGCTTTATCTTCGTCACCGGTGATCTCCGTGATTTGTTCATGAACGACTGGATAATCCACGTCGACAGTCAAAGCATTTCCGTTGGTGAAGATTTGAATGTCTTCCGTTAGAAACTCCATGTCTTTGAGTTCATGTAACATATACTCATTATAACCAATGAGTGCGAGTTTTTTCTTTCTGAAGAAGAACCCATCACAGGTCACACAAAAGCTGATGCCTTTACCGCGATATTTTTGAAACCCTTTAATCTTTAATGTGGTTCTTGGTTTACCCGTAGCGAGTAATACGGTTTTACCTTCATAGACACCTTTTTTAGTGGTGACTGTAAAATGTTCATACTTGTCAATAGCGATGACTTCATCATGTAAAACGTCGATGCCCAATTCATTGGCTTGTTTTACCCCGCGCTCAATGAGCTCAGTGCCAGTAATTCCCCCAGGAAAGCCATAGTAATTGTCAATAACCACCCCGTCATAGAGTGATCCATTGTCTTTACCAATGACTAAAACGTTCTTGTTAGAACGCTTGAGGTAAATCGCGGCTGAGATCCCTGAAGGACCCTTACCGATAATGATTGTATCGAACATCTTAAACGCCTAGAGCTTTTCTAAGTTCGTCTTTTGAGCGTACGCCAATGATGGAGTTTACAACTTTACCACCCTTAAACACCAAAACGGTTGGGATGGACATGATTCTAAATTGGTTTGCAAGTTCTGCTTGTTCGTCGACATTTACTTTGCCAACCACTGCTAAACCTTTAACTTCTTCGGATAAAGATTCAACGATGGGTCCTAACATTTGGCAAGGACGGCACCATGCTGCCCAGAAATCCACTAAAACAGGTTCACTGGATTCCAAAACAACGCTTTTAAAATTTTCTTTGGTAATAGCTATAGCCATATTCTGATTCCTCCTATATAGAAATAACAGTTAGTATTATACCTATTTGGCGAAGAGAAATCTAGTGGTTTGCAACAATTATTATGTTATAATAGATAAGAACTCTAGTAGGTGATTAAATGTCTAAAATTAAGGTTGAAAACCTCAAATTTTCATATAATAACAAAGACGAAGCCATTCAAAATCTCTCCTTCGACATTGAAGCAGGGTCGTGGGTATGTGTGGTCGGACACAATGGGTCCGGCAAAAGCACACTCGCAAAGCTCTTGATTGGTCTTTTAAAAGCAGATGCAGGGCACATTTTGATCGATGGTCTTGAAATGAATGAAAATAACGTTCGCGATATCCGTAAAAAAGTCGGTATCGTGTTTCAAAATCCAGATAATCAATTTGTCGGTGTCACGGTGAAACATGACATCGCTTTTGGTCTTGAAAACCAATGTGTTCCACAACCGAAAATGGTAGAGTTGATTGATGAATACGTCGATTTGGTCGGTATGAAGGATTATTTAGACAAAGAACCACACCAATTATCCGGTGGTCAAAAACAACGTGTCGCTATCGCTGGCGCACTCGCGATGAATCAAGACATCATGATATTCGATGAAGCAACCTCGATGCTAGACCCTGAAGGCGTCAGAGACATCACAGAATTCATCGTTAAACTCAACAAAGAATATAAGAAAACCATCATCACCATCACCCATGATTTAGAGTTTGCGAAAAGAGCAGACCAAATCATCGTACTCAATAAAGGCAAAGTTGTATTATCCGGTACCCCTGACGATGTCTTCAGCCACAAAGACATTTTAGAAAGTACTGACCTCAATATCCCATTCGGGATGCGCGTCTATGACCAAGTAATCAAAGACGACCACTTACAGAAAGATGAAGCATTGGTAAAAGCGTTATGGGCATACAGTTTAACCAAGTAAGTTATTTTTATCGTGGCGTTAAAAATGAGACTTACGAAGCCATCAATCAAATCAGTTTAGCCATTAACGACGGTGAATTTGTCGCGATTTGTGGACAAACCGGTAGTGGCAAAACCACATTGGTTCAACACATGAACGCGTTATTAAAACCCACCCGT
This sequence comes from Paracholeplasma manati, assembly GCF_025742995.1. Lineage (NCBI taxonomy): Bacteria > Bacillati > Mycoplasmatota > Mollicutes > Acholeplasmatales > Acholeplasmataceae > Paracholeplasma > Paracholeplasma manati. The sequence continues at coordinate 26,546 of NZ_JAOVQM010000002.1, forward strand.
GGAACCGTTCAAATCTACGAACACACCCTACCATTAGCGGATAAAAACACCAAAATCGGTCCAATCCGTAAAAAAGTTGGGCTTGTTTTCCAATTTCCTGAATACCAATTATTCGAAGAAACCATTCTTAAAGACATCATGTTTGGACCGTTAAACTTCGGATTATCCTTAAAAGATGCTGAAGAAAAAGCCAGACACGCTGCCGCATTGGTGGGTTTAGATGAAGAAATTCTCCAAAAATCTCCGTTTAGAATCAGTGGCGGACAAATGAGAAGGGTCGCCATCGCGGGCATTTTAGCGATGGAGCCAGAAATGCTTGTTTTAGATGAACCCACCCGTGGATTAGACCCCAAAGGTTCAGATGAAATGATGGCACTATTCAATGAGTTACATGAAAAACATGGGAAAACCATCGTTTTAATTACCCATGATATGGATATTGTCGCTCGTTATGCGAAACGTATATTAGTCATGGATAAAGGTAAAATCAAGTTTGATGGCACCAGAGAATTGTTGTTTATGACCGACGAATTTGAAAAGCTTCATTTGGCCAAACCTCAAGCCTATCGGATGATGGAATACCTATCCAAAACCTTAGGATACCCTTTTAAACAAATCTTTACAGAAGAAGACCTCATTCAATATTTGAAGGAGGTGCACCATGAATAACATCACGATTGGTCAATATGTTCATGGTAATACTTGGATTTATAAAATGGACCCTCGCGTTAAAATCATCGCTTTGATGTTATCGATGGTCATCACGTTCATCATCCCTTCATTTACTTTGATGGCGATTTTATTGGGATTAACCATCATCATGGTTTTGACCACAGGAATCCCATTCATGAAAATGATTCGCGGGATGAAAGCCTTACTGTTCTTGCTTACGTTTACGTTCATTATCCAAATATTTAATATCCGAACCGGTGATTTATTGCTAGACGTCGATATGACCCTTGGTTGGGTTTCAATCGCAGCGATTGTCCTCATCATCGTTTTATATAATGTCTACAAACGCCAGTTCAAATACCGCTCAACGATGTTTTTATTGATGGTATTTTCCTTATTTTTGGTTCAATATCTACTCCCTTATGGTAAAATTTGGTCTTATGATTTCATGGTTTATTCCGATGGATTGTTCCGGACAGGGTTCTTGCTCTTTAGAATCATGGTCATCATTTTATTGTCATCACTATTGACTTTTACAACCATGACCACCGACTTAAACAATGGTTTAGAAGCCGTCATGAAACCACTCGAATGGGTAAAATTTCCAGTTGCTGAACTGTCTATGATGTTATCATTAACCTTGCGTTTTATCCCAACCTTATTGGAAGAAACTCAAAAAATCATGAAAGCTCAAGCCTCTCGTGGGGTTGAATTCAGTGAATCGACGTTAAAAAAGAAAATTTCTCAGATGATTTCGTTATTAATCCCAATTTTTATCATTTCGTTTAAGCGCGCAGAAGATTTGGCAAATGCGATGGAATCTAGAGGGTATATCATCGGTGAAAAACGCACCAAGATTGATGTCATGAGCATTCAATATTTGGATATCTTGACCATCATCACCTTGTTGGGGTTACTTACCGTGGTCATTTTAATGAATACAGGCGTCATCTATGCGCTATAAATTAACCATCGCTTATGACGGTACCAACTATCAAGGATTTCAAAGCCAAAATAACGGCTTAGGCATCCAACAAGTGCTCGAAGAAACCTTGAGTCAAATCGCGAAAGAATCCATCCAAGTGGTCGCTTCGGGCAGAACCGATAAAGGGGTACACGCACTCGGACAGGTGTGTCATTTTGATACCCAAAATCCGATGACTGATTCTGCTTGGTTAAGGGCACTTAATACCTATTTACCGAACGATATCGCTGTTTTAGACATCGTTTTGGTAGATGAATCATTTCATGCAAGATTTTCAGCGGTTAAAAAATGCTATGTGTATGTGCTTGCGAAAGACTATAATATTTTCAGGCGAAACTACGAAGCCTATATTAAATACCCACTCAATGTCGATTGGATGCAACAGGCGATTCAAAAACTCGAAGGCACCCATGATTTTAAAGGTTTTGGTGTATTTGTAGAACATAAACCCACCGTTCGTACGATGTTTCAAGCAACCCTAGAAGAAACCGATACCCATTATATTTTCACATTCATCGCGGATGGTTTCTTGAAATATATGGTTCGTAGTATGGTAGGTACCATCACCGATATCGGTCGAGGTAAAAGACCCTTATCGATTATGGATGACATTCTAGAACACCAAGATCGATCCAAAGTAGGTAAAACTGCTTCGCCCGAAGGGCTCTATCTAAAACAAGTTTGGTACTAAGAGGAGGCAATCATGTTTATTACATTTGAAGGTGGCGAAGGTTCTGGTAAAACAACCTTAATTCAAACCTTAGTGAAGTGGCTTAAAGAACACAATATTGGCTGTGTCGCGACCCGAGAACCGGGCGGATCAGACATTGCTGAAAAGATTAGAGCCATCATTTTAGATCAAGACAATACGCACATGAGAGCGAGAACGGAAGCCCTCCTTTTTGCTGCAGCACGTGTTCAACACCTAGAAGAAACCGTGATACCAGCATTAGAAAAGAATCAAGTCGTTCTTTGTGATCGTTATATCGATAGCTCTTTAGCCTACCAAGGGTATGCCCGCGGTTTGGGCTTTGATGCCATCTTAAAAATCAACACATTCGCGTTAGAACACATGCCTGACATAACTGTGTATATCAATTCTGACCCACAAATCGGATTATCAAGAATCAAATCCAGAGAAAACAATCGTTTGGATTTGGAAAAATTAGAATTCCACCAAAAAGTACGTGAGGGTTATTTGAAACTCGCTGACATGTACCCACAACGCTATTTGGTCATCAATGGTGACCGCACCATGCAAGAAGTCATCGACGATGTAAAAGCCCATTTAAAGGATGTGCTTTTATGCCAAAAATAAAACAACAAGCCATTCTAGATCAATTTAAAAGAGCGATTGCTAAAGACCGTCTAAGTCATTTATATTTATTCACTGGTCCGAAAGGTTCCGGAAAGAAAGAACTGGCATTCGAGATTGCGAACGCATTACTATTAAATAAGACAGATGGTGCAGAATTGCTCAAAACCAATGGGCATGTGAATTTAATGTTCATCGAACCTGCTGGTCAAAACATTAAAAAGGAACAAATCGCTGATTTACAAAGCGAATTTTCCAAGACATCTTTAACCAAAGGTGCACGTGTATACATCATCGATGAAGTCGATAAATTATCTACCGCTGCGGCCAATGGTCTATTAAAATTTTTAGAAGAACCCCTATCCAAACAAACCGTAGGGTTTTTATTGTCAGATAATCCAGAACTCGTCTTACCTACCATTCAGTCACGTAGTCAAATCATCTTCTTAAAACCAAGAAGTGAGCATGAACTCACTTTAGAATTGAAGGAAGCAGGGGTTGACCCCTATTTGGCAGAATTCCTACCTTATTTAAATAAAGACCGCGCCATCGTTATGGAAATGGCCAAAAAAGATGATGTCATTGAACTCATAAACTGTGTCAAAAATTACCACAAAACCTTATTAAAGAAAGAGCCTTTGTGGTTATTATTTGAAACCAAAATGAGCATCATTCGTTCGGATAAAGCGGTGCTTATTCAATTTTTAGAACTGATCATGATTTATTATCTAGACTTATTGAAAACGAAAAATCAGGAGATCATTGCGTTCGATGTGTTCAGCGAAGAGTATGAAACCATCGCGGGTATGCTCACCATGGAAGATATTTTAAAGCATTTAAAACAAATACAAACGCTTTTGTATAGATTAAACTATAATATTAATATAGAGATGGCACTCACACAGTTGGTGCTTGACTTAGAGAGTTAGAAGGTGAATACATGCTTGTTGCACAAGTACAATTTAGACAAGCTGGCAAAAGATACTATTTTAATCCCAATACATTACCGGTTCAAGACCAAACATTGGTTGTGGTCGAAACCGTTCGTGGCATTGAATTGGGCAAAGTAGTAGGGAAGCTTGTAGAAGTCAAAGAAGAAGAATTACAAACAGAACTCAAACCGATTTTACGGCTAGCCACCGATAACGATATCGAAGAAAATGATTATAACAAAAGTTTAGAACTCCAAGTGATTAAGGTCACTAAAGAATTGGTTAAGCGCAATGAACTCGATATGAAGCTATTAGCCGCTGAATATACTTTAGACCGCGATCGTTTGGTCGTTTACTTCGAATCTGAGAACCGTGTGGATTTTAGACAACTGGTCAAAGATTTGTCTGAAAGTTTTAAAACACGTATTGAACTTAGACAAGTGGGTTCAAGAGACGGGGCTAAATTCATTGGCGGGATCGGGCCATGTGGCTTAATTACCTGCTGTACTACATTCATTGGTGAATTCGATAACGTATCCATCAAAATGGCTAAAAATCAAAACTTATCTTTAAACCCACAAAAAATCAGTGGGAACTGCGGTAAGTTATTATGCTGCATCAAGTTTGAAAATAGCGTCTATGAAGAACTCCGTCAAAACATGCCGGATGTGGGCGATAAAATCAAAACCAAAGATGGTGGCGCAACCGTGATTTCCATCAATATTTTGAGACAACAACTCAAAGTAGCCTATGAAGATGGTTCCTTTGGTTATGTGCTTCTAAAGGACATTGAAAAGAAACATGCAAATTGAAAATGATTTATTGGGATACCCGCGATTAAAAATCATCCAAGACCCGGATATGTTTTCATTTTCCATCGACTCGATGTTGTTAGGTGATTTTGTCAAAATCAAAAAGAATACGAAACGTATTATGGATTTATGTACTGGTAACGCAGCGATACCGCTGTATTTATCGGTAAAAACAAAGGCTGAGATTCACGGGGTTGAAATCCAACAAGCGGTCTTTGATATGGCTTTAAAAGGGGTTCAAGTCAACCACCTTGAAGATCAAATTCATCTACACCACCGCGATTTAAAGGGTATTTCTAAAGAGGTTGGTAAATTGTCATTCGACATCGTTACAGCGAACCCACCCTTCTTCAAAGTACCCAATGAACCACACTTAAACAAAAATGATTATTTGACCATCGCGAGACATGAAGTGATGTTAACCTTAGAGGAACTCATCATCGAAGCGCATTCTTTATTAAATAACGGTGGATCGTTCTATTTGGTCCATCGACCAGACCGTTTAACCGATATCTTAAGCTTATTAAGAAAGCATGACTTAGAGCCAAAACGGATGCGTTTGGTTCAACCTAGAAGAAACACCAAACCCAATCATGTGTTGATTGAAGCTTCAAAAAACAGATTAGAAGGTGGCTTAATTGTCGAGACCCCATTGGTGGTTTATCACAAAGACAATTGGACAAAAGCCATATTGGACATATATAACATTGGGAGGGATTCATATGTTACTCAGTCTACTAAACCGTAAGGAAAAACTTAAATTCCTCGATTTGGCGATTCATATGGTCGCGATTGATGGAGAACCAAATGCGTATGAAAAACGTATTTTAAACATGATGTTGGCTGAAGTTGGCGATGATATTTATAAAGAGTATACATTCTCATTAGCCAGCGACAAAGAAGCAACAGTAGCCTATTTTGTCTCTCAACCTAAAGCAACCCGTCACATCGTCTTACTCAACCTATTGAAACTTTCCATGTTTGACGACTTATACAATACCAGTGAGCATTTCTTCATCGATAATGTGAGAAGACAGTTCAAAATTGGGGTTGCGAAAAGAAAAGAATTGATGAGAGTCATCTACGCAGAACGCGATTGGCACGAACAAGCCAAACGTGTTTGTTTGGAGTAATATGATTCGCCAAAGTTTCGTTGAAACCAAACCCACTTTGTATTTGATTTCAACCCCTATAGGCAATTTAAAAGACATCACACTCAGAGCACTTGAAACGCTAAAAACGGTTCAAGTGATTTTTGCTGAAGATACCCGTAATACATTAAAGTTACTCAGTCATTATGAAATATCGAAACCCGTTAAAAGCTATCACGAACACAATAAAGTGAGTGCGGGTCAAGAGATCTTAAAACATCTCGAAAATGGCGATTCTGTGGGATTGGTCACCGATGCTGGCACCCCGGCCATTTCAGATCCAGGCTTCGAAGTCGTTCAATTGGTTAAAGATCATTTTCCGGTAGTTCCGATTCCTGGCGCGAGCGCTGTGTTAGCCGCATTAGTGGCCTCTGGTCTGGTACCACAACCATTCACTTTTTTTGGGTTTCTAGACCGTACCGTCTCTAAGCGACAACTCGCATTGAACAAACTTTCAGGTTTACCACACACCCTTGTTTTTTATGAACGCGGTGACCGCGTCAAAGAAACCCTGGGTGATATGAAATTGGTTTTAGGTAACCGTTTGGTTGTCCTTGCTAAAGAACTTACCAAACAGTTTGAGACATTCTATGAAGGTGATATCGAAACCTTACTCAATTCGGATATTCACGAAAAAGGGGAATTTGTAATCCTGGTTTCTGGGAAAGCAGAAAGTGCCACATCTTCAGGTGATATTCTGACCGATGTGAAGGAATATGTGCTTCTAGGTTACACTGAAAAAGAGGCCATCAAAAAGGTCGCAAGCGAGTTAGGTGTTCATAAAAATGAAGTCTATCAGCAAGTCGTTAAGGCTGGCGGGATTAAAAAATAAGCGTTCATTTTGTTTTAAAAATCACTGAAAAAACACTGCATAAATGTGTTGTTTTTAGAGTGGTTATTATATATAATAGGGTTACAGGCTTGGATAAAGAGAGTATGACTGTGGTTTTAAGCAAGAGAGTTTGTGGCTGGTGCGAACAAACAGAACCCAATCAGAAGATGACTTTGGAGCCGTTCAATCGATAGGTAGATTGAGCCGTGAGCACGCGTTAAGTGTTTGAGGGCTATGGGCAACCATAGAACTAAGGTGGTACCGCGATCTTTTCGTCCTTAGCGTTTTTAAGGGCGATTTTTTTACGAAAAAATGGAGGTAGAAGAAGATGAAAAAACCATTTTATATTTCAACAGCGATTGCTTATGCGTCGGCTATCCCACACGTTGGTAACGTGTATGAAGCCATTCTCGCTGACGCGATTGCACGTTTTAAACGTTTGGATGGCTACGATGTGTATTTCCAAACAGGGACCGATGAACACGGTCAAAAAATTGAATCTCGTGCCGCAGGCAAAGGTATGGATCCACAATCCTATACGGACCTGATTTCTGGTGAAATTAAACGCATTTACGCTGCTGTTGGTGTAGAATACGATCATTTTATTCGTACAACCGATGAAAACCACCGCCAAGTCGTTCAAACTATCTTCAAAAAACTATATGATCAAGGCGACATTTATTTAGGTAAATATGCAGGTTGGTATAGTGTTTCTGAAGAGTCATTTATTTCTGAAAAAGACATCGTTGATGGCAAGGGTCCAAATGGGGATACCCTGGTTTGGACTGAAGAAGAAACGTTCTTTTTCGACCTTAAAAAATACCAAGCAAGATTGGTAGAACACATCCAAAACCACCCAGAATTTATCGCACCTGATTCACGTAAAAATGAAATGTTAAACAACTTCTTGAGCGAACCTTTACAAGATTTATCGGTCTCAAGAACCTCATTCAAATGGGGCATTCCAACCTTCGATCCTAAACACGTGACTTACGTTTGGATTGATGCCTTAACCAACTATATCAGCGGGTTGGATTTGGACGCGTCTTTAACCCCATCCGAGAAGTTTAAAAAGTATTGGCCAGCCGATATACATTTAATTGGTAAAGATATTTTAAGATTCCATACCATCTATTGGCCAATCATGTTGATGGCTTTGGGTCTAGAACTCCCTAAAACCGTCTTTGGTCACCCATGGGTCTTAATCGATAAATCCAAGATGAGCAAGTCTTTAGGCAACACATTGTATGTCGATGACATCTTAAAATTCTTTAAGAAAGACACACTCAGATATTATGTCTTACATGAGATTCCATTCGCAGCCGATGGTAACTTAACCTATGAACTGCTCATTGAACGTAACAACACAGACTTAGCCAACACCCTTGGTAACTTAGTCAACCGTACGATTGGTATGGCTAATAAATACCGTGGTGGCGTTATTAAGAAAGCGAACACGCAAAAAACTTATGAGGTTTCATTGGTGGATGCGACAGCGCACCTCTTAGATCAAGTCCGCGCTAAAATGGATGAATACCGTGTCGCTGACGCGATTGAAGAAATCATGAAAGTACTTCGACAAGCCAACAAGTTTATCGATGTAACAGAACCATGGAAACTCTTTAAAGACGAAACCGCACAAGCAGAACTCGATGGTGTCTTGTATGAATTATTGGAAACCATTCGTATCACTGCCGTGGTTTTACGTGCCTTCATCCCAGATACTGCAAATGAAATTTTAAGACAAATTAATACAACCAACCATACCTTTGAATCCATCACCACATTTGGTGGCTTTGAAGATGGTGTTAAGCTCAATCCACCTGTGGTGTTATTCGAACGTTATAACCCACAAGAGAAACTTGAAGAAATCTTAAAAGGATAACCATGAGCAACCTATTTAAGAATAACGAAAAACTCTTTCTTGAATTACGTGCTTTGTTCGCTGTGACCTTCTTTACCATCATCTATGGTATCGGGGTAAGCTGGTTTCTAGAAGCCGCAGCAGAACCGCTTTATACTGGGGGTATTCCTGGGATTGGCCAGTTGACTCGTAACGTGTTGAATTCACATTTCGGGCTCAATTTAGGCAATAGTTTCTTAGGGATATTTATCATGTTGGGTAACATCCCAATCCTGATTTTGGGTTGGTTTGGTGTTTCCAAACGATTTACCATTTACTCCATCATCTCTGTCGTGATCCAATCGACCATCTTAGGGTTTATTCCGGTGGTTAATATGGGGATTTCAGATACATTCGTGCTCGCTGTTATGGGTGGGCTATTGATTGGTGTTGGTGTCGGTGGCGCATTGAAATATGGCACATCAACCGGTGGGCTAGATATCATTGCACAATATTATTCGTTACGTCATGGCACTTCAGTCGGATTCATATCTTTAGTGCTCAATGTCGGCATCGCCTTGGTCGGTGCATTCGTCTTTGGTAGTGCGAGTGTCGCAGCATTCACCATCATTCGTATCATTGTTTCGACGATTGTCACAGATAAATTACATACAGCGTATAACTTTATGAAAGTTGAAATCATCACAGAATCGCCAGCACAACTCACGCAATTGATCTTAGAGAAAGTTTATCGTGGGGTTACATTGGCGAAAGTGGAAGGGGCTTATTCTCACAAAGAAAAGACCATGGTCATCGTCGTGATTTCGTCTTATGAGTTGACTCAAATCAGAAAATTAGTGAAAGATTTTGATCCAAAAGCCTTTATGATTACCCAACCGGTAAAAACCATACAAGGTAACTTTGCAAGAAAAACCATCGTATAAGTGGTGTTATTTTGAATCAAAACGGTGCAGTTGAAATTACTACATATTATGGTTGACAATTACCACTACTTATAGTAAGATTTATACGGTACGTTTTAAAAAAGCCCAAAATAGCCCTTATTACAACCACAATAAGGAGGAGAATTACAATGATGAAAACAACAACAATGCCCAACCCGGCGAACATCCAAAGAAAATGGTATGTCGTTGACGCGGATGGTGCAACCCTTGGTCGCTTAGCGACTCAAGTAGCAGCAATTTTAAAAGGTAAGAATAACCCATACTACGCTCCTCACGTAGACACTGGCGATAACGTTATCATTATTAATGCTGAAAAAATTCAATTAACAGGGAAGAAATGGACTGGTAAAGTCTATTATTCACACAGTGATTATGCTGGTAGCTTAAAGACAACCATGGCTAAAGATGTTATGGCTAAGTTCCCAACCAGAATGGTAGAAAAAGCAGTAGAAGGTATGTTACCGCACAACCGTTTAGGTAAGCAAATGTTTAAGAAATTATACGTTTATGCTGGTAGCGAACATCCACATGTTGCTCAACAACCAGTTAAGTTGGAGGTATTATAATCATGGCAAAAGCGGTTCAATATTTAGGCACAGGACGTCGTAAGAGTTCAGTTGCAAGAGTTATCCTAACAAGTGGTACTGGTAAGTTCGTCGTAAATGACAGACCATTCGAAGAATATATCCCTTCAGCAGCAACCCGTCTTGACGTTTTACAACCATTAGCAATTACCGAATCAGAAGGTCGTTTCGACGTTTCTGTTAACGTATATGGCGGCGGTTTAACCGGCCAAGCTGGTGCAATCCGTTTGGGTATCACCAGAGCATTGATGGAAATCAATCCTGACTTGAGAGCAACCTTAAAACCTGCTGGACTAGTCACCAGAGATCCACGTGCTAAAGAACGTAAAAAATACGGTCTTAAGAAAGCTCGTAGAGCATCACAATTCTCAAAACGTTAATTTTTATGGGCAATCTTCGGATTGCCCTTTTTTTTCTTGTAAGAAAACACCATATATCGTATAATGATATATGCGAAAGAGGGTTTTTGTATGAATAAAGTACGTGTTAGATACGCACCAAGTCCTACCGGGCTACTACATATAGGTAACGCTAGAACAGCGATTTTTAACTATTTGTTTGCGAGAAGCCATGGGGGCGATTTTTTAATTCGAATTGAAGATACTGACGTGAAGAGAAATGTCATTGGCGGTGAAGCATCACAACTAGACAACCTAAGATGGTTGGGCTTAGATTGGGATGAGTCTCCTGATAAAGGTGGCCCTTATGGTCCATACAGACAACTTGAACGTTTGGATTTATATAAAGAGTACGCAGAAAAACTATTAGACATGGGTATGGCTTACAAAGAATACAAAGAAGGTTCTAGCAAATACGCCATTCGTTTCAAAGTCCCAGCAGATAAAGAATATGTCTTTAATGACATGGTCAGAGGGACATTGAGATTCCAATCCAAAGAAGTAGAAGATTGGATCATGATTAAAGACAACGGCATTCCTACCTACAATTTCGCTGTGGTTATCGATGACCACTTTATGAAGATTACCCACATTTTAAGAGGGGAAGAACACATTACCAATACCCCAAAACAAATGATGGTGTATGAAGCATTTGGTTGGGAAATTCCGACGTTTGGTCACATGACCATCATCGTGAATGAGAAGAAAAAGAAATTGTCCAAACGTGACCAATCGATTGTTCAATTCATCTCTCAATACCGTGAACTCGGTTATTTACCAGAAGCGATGATGAACTTCATCGCACTTCTTGGATGGAGCCCTGCAGTTAACCAAGAAATCTTATCCAAAGAAGAAATCATCCATCATTTTGATTCTTCTAGACTATCGAAAGCACCTGCCATGTTTGATGTGGTAAAACTCGCCTATATCAACAAAGAATATGTGAAGAAAATGTCTCATGAAGCGTTCGTTGAATTGTGTAAACCACACCTAGAAAAAGCAGGCATTGATGTGTCAAATCCAGTTTGGGTATCCGATCTTTGCAGTCTATTGCACGAAAGAACGGCTTACGGCGCACAAATCGTCGAATTACATAACGAATTTTTCCATGGTTCATTTGAATATGAAACAGAAGCGCTTGACTTCTTAAAATCAGAAGACACCTTACCAGTCATCAAAGCATTCAGACGCCAATTATCCATGAGCAGCTTCAACGCAGATGACATCAAAGAATCGATTAAAGATGTGGGCAAACGTTTAAATGTCAAAGGCAAATCCTTGTTTATGCCTTGTAGAATCGCGACCACAGGCGCGATGCATGGACCAGATTTACCTAAATCCTTATCCCTTTTAGGTAAAGAAGTCGCGTTGAGCCGTATCGACAAAACTATAGAAAAATTGGAGAATAAAGCATGAAAAAATTTCTGACATTAATCGCATTTGTTCTAACTTTAGTTTTACTAGCCGGTTGTAATGCCAAATCAGACGTGAAGATTTCCATCAAAAATGTCACACCAGCAAGAACCACCATTTATATGGAGTTTGATGTGGTTGACCCGAAAGAAGAAATCACCGAAGATGGGATTACTGTGGTCTTATATTACTTAGGTAATGAAGTCACTCGTAAGGCACCAACCTATGCTAATGATTTGACATCGATTATTTTTGAAGGCTTATCTGTTGGTTACAAATACACATTCAGTGTGTTCGCAACCTATGGTGGGAAAGCCCATAAGATGGCTTCCGGTGAAGCAACCACAACCACAGAAGGTGGTAGTGCAACCGAACCGAAACTCATTTCAACCATTCAAGATTTCCTCAACATTCCTAACGATTTAACGGCGTTCTATCGCTTAGAAAATGACTTGGATTTTGAAGACGCAGCATTCCAAAACCCATTTGGTTCAAAACAATTCGCAGGGACTTTTGATGGTAATAATAAAACCATTAAAAACTTGAAAATGGATTTAACCACCACCTATATCGGCTTGTTTGGATATAACCGTGGCACCATTAAGAATTTAACCGTTGAAAATGTCATTGTCGATTTTAAAACCAGCACCCAAAATATCGGGATCATCGCTGGTAAAAATGCCGGTCTCATTGAAAACGTTACTTTAAAGAATTCCAGCATCGCGGCTGCGTTCTCTAGAACCGGCCAAATCTATATTGGCGGGATTACCGGTTTATCAGAAACGGGTGGTAAACTCACCGATATCACCATTGAAAATGTCGATTTAAACTTAGCCATCACAGGTCGTACAGAACCACACGCAGGTCTCTTAGTCGGTAGAGCACAAGCGACCCAAGTGACCGATGTGAGCGCGACTGGTTCGATTGTGGTAACCGCTCAAGACGTTACCAACGTTGGTGGTTTAATCGGTAAGATTGAAAACGTGGGTTTGAGTGGTTCATCCATTACAAACGCCAGCGCAGATGTTGAAATAGAAGTCTCAGTAGACATCACCACGACGACCACAAACGATACCGCACAAGCCATTTATATTGGTGGTTTATTAGGCACATCGATTGGAACAAACGTCAATAGCGTTTATGCGAAAGGTCAAATCGATTTATTGAAAGCGTCAAATACCTCTACCAATGACCGAAATGACGATGAGTTATCGGTTGGTGGGTTGGTTGGTTTCACCACATCAGGTATCATCAATGCCTACGCAAATGTGGACATTGTTGTCGGTAGTTCAACCGAAGTAACCATCGTATCATTCGATAGAATGTTTGTAGGTGGATTAGCCGGCATCCAATTGGGTGGCGAACGCTTAGAAAAAGCAGCGTATTTGATGGGCACCATCATGGTTTATCCAGGCGAGAATACAACGTTACAAGCGTCTAAAGTGGTTGGTAACATGAACCCTACCAAGTCGGTTACCGTTGATTCCGCTGTCTTAACCATTGGTTCAGATGTGATTGTTGGACGTGTTGTTAATGTCTATGGCGATACCCCAAGTAGCACACCAAGTGCTGTTGAAGCCGTGACTTATGCAAGCTTACAAACCTATTTCACCAGCAGCTTCATTTTAGAAACCTTAATTTTCAGTGAATAAATAAGATCAATGTTACGACCAAACTCGTAACATTTTTTCTTTCCAAAAAGCCCCTCTTTAAAAATATATAAATAGATTTATATATTTGATGACTTGCATAAAAAAAACAATCCGCTATAATGACATCAAGAGGTGATTTGTCATGAGAATATCCAAGACCGGGTTTACCAACATCATTCGCTGTAGTCGTTATGGCGCACTCGAAGAAATTTACCGTAAAAAAGGTGAAGCCATTGTTACATTTTCTGAAGACATGGATGATTTGATGACCGCTGAAAATGGAATCAAAAGAGATGAACTATTAAACGATATGTATGAAGGTGATGAAGACCTCATCATGAAGGATGACCCACAACTCAACGTGATGATGCCATTCTATAACGCCATTGAAGGCTTAACTGCACAAGCGGTTAGAGCTCATTTTAGCGGTTCTTTTCAATTCAATATGCTCGATACCTACAAACAAAAACGATTTGAAATGGAAAAAGATGGGTATCACTTTTACTGTTTCTTAGACGGCTTCTTACAACAAGAAGATGGGTTCAAAATCTTCGAAACCAAAGCGACCACATCGCGTAAATACATCGATATGACCCATGATAAAGAGTCGATGTTCGCCTTTTCACCCGATGGGATCCTCATGCTGACCAAAGACTTGGGTTTTCCAACCGATGAAAAGTACGACAAGAAACTTCAAAAACTCTATGACCGTTATTCCGATGAAGGTCGATATGTGTATGACTTAGCGTTCCAACGATATGTCATCGAACACAGTAAAGACGCACCTACAGGCAAACAAGGGTACTACTTAGCTGTGTTAAACAAAGACTACATTTTCGATGGTAAATACGATGAAAACAACAAACCAGTGTATGGCTCAGACATCATTGTTTTGGTAGATTTCACCAGCATTACAGAACGCTATATGCCCATCATTGAAGCGGATATGAATACCGTCATAAGCTATTTAAACCATATGAATGCGAACCCGGTAGATATCGGTAAACACTGTCAACGTAAAGACCGAAAACAATGTCAATTTTACAATATATGTTGGTCCAAAGTCCCTGAGAAGAATAGCATTCTTACCTACCTCAATAATCATAATGGATTTACCGACGAATACGGTGAAAAAAGAGACCGTTTTGAGCTGATTAATGAAGGGATAGTCAATGCCTTAGACATCCCTGAATCGTGGCTAAAACGGGAAAATAACGTCATTCAAAGACGTGTCATTGAATCACATGAGCCGTATTATAATTTTAGAAAAATCAGAGAAGGTATTCTAGAGCTCAGGTACCCGATTTATCATCTAGACTTTGAATCATTCCCTTGTCCATTACCACGATTTAAAGGGGAAGGTCCTTACATGCAATCCCTATTTCAATTCTCGATTCACGTCGAACATGAACCCAATGTATGTGATAAAAATGAAGACAACTATTCGTTTTTAGCTAGCGACCACAGTGACCAAAGAGAGGCTTTGATTCAAGCGATGATCGATGTCATCAAACCCGATGGTGGTTCTGTTCTGGTCTACAATATCGCATTTGAAAAAACCCGCATTCATGAGCTAGCAAGGCTCTTTCCAGCTTACAAAGATCGCTTGATTGACATCGCTGACCGGTTATTCGATTTAATGGATATTGTTAAAGGCAATACCAAACTATACAAGAACTTAGGCTATGACGAAGAAGAAGCGAAGAAAATCAATTACTATCACAATGATTTAAATGGCTCTTATTCGATTAAAAAAGTCCTACCATTGTTCTCAAACTTAACCTACAAGGGCATGCCTGTAGCGAATGGTAATGACGCGATTGTTCAGTATGCGCAATTACCTTTATATGACCCGCAAACCAAGGAAAGGGTCCGAAGAGACATGCTCGAATACTGTAAACAAGATACGTGGGCCATGGTCGAAATCTTACAACAATTACGGACGATTGCTTCCGTTAGGTAATCCCTATATAAAGGGATTGTCTAATGATTTGTAAGGGTCAATGCTTGTAATTATTTACATTTTCTACTATAATTTATCTAATGAGGTGAAACCTTGAATATATATAACTCGCTTTCGGGTAAAGAAGAAGTCTTTACACCCGAAAAACCCAATCAAATTTCCATGTATGTGTGCGGTCCAACCGTATACAACTATATTCATATCGGCAACGCAAGACCTGTTGTCTTTTTCGATGTTGTTAAACGCTATTTTACATACTTAGGCTATAAAGTGACCTATGTTTCTAACATTACCGATGTTGATGACAAAATCATCGATGAGGCACAAAAGTTAAACATCGATGAAAAAGTATTAACACAAACCTTCACTGAAGCGTTCATTAAAGATACACTTGCGCTTGGCAGTGACTTACCAGATTTGATGCCTAAGGCTACTAACTACATCACAGACATGATTTTTTACATCAATGATTTGATTGAAAAAGGTTATGCCTACCATAATGGTGATTCCGTATACTTCCGTGTTCAAAAAATCGGAAATTATGGTGCTTTATCGAAACAGATCTTAGAAAACCTCAACGTTGGTGCGAGAATCGATGTCGATAGTCAAAAAGAAACCCCGTTTGATTTTACCTTATGGAAACAAACCAATGTGGGGGTAGCTTTTGAGTCCCCATGGGGTAAAGGTAGACCAGGTTGGCATACCGAATGTGCCGTGATGAACCATTCGATTTTTAACCATAAAATCGACATCCACGGTGGTGGCTCGGATTTAAAATTCCCACACCATGAAAACGAAATGGCACAAAGTTGTGCTCATGATAACCATGAATTAGCCAATACTTGGATGCATGTCGGTAGGCTCGATTTTGGCAATGAAAAGATGAGTAAATCGATTGGTAACATCATTTTAGTGAAGGATTTACTAGAAAATTATGAGTACCAATCCTTTAGATTACTGTTGTTATCACATCACTACCGTCAACCCATCAATTATTCAGATGACTTGATGAAACAATTTGATAACGAGTGGCAACGCATCAAACGTGCCATGAAACAAGCGTTTGTCGATATTTCTATCCAACGCTATAACACCATTGAAGTTCATTTGGATGCGTTAGAAAAATTCCGTCAAGCGATGGAAGATGATTTCAATATATCGAATGTCATGACGGTGGTTTATGAATCACTGAAAGCCATGAACCGCTCGAAAGAAGTCAAAGAAATTGCGAGATATTACCATACCATTTCATTGATTTTATCTGTATTGGGCATCAAGTTGGATTTGATGCCACTATCGGATGAACAAATCGAACGTTACCAAGCGTGGCAACAAGCACGAGCAGAAAAACGTTATAGTGACGCGGATCGAATCCGTATGGAACTCGTTGAATTGGGATTGCTGTAATGGAAGCTCATTTAATCAACGGGGTTGCTTTAGCGTATATTGGGGATGCATACTACGAATTACGCATTCGAAAACATTTATTATCCCTTGGCATCACCAAGGTCAACGAATTACATAAATCAGCCATCAAATTTACTGCAGGTGCCGTTCAAGCAACCTTGATGGATGCGTTCATTGAACGTGAATTACTCACAGAAACCGAAATTAGCTATTTTAAAAAAGGTCGTAATGCCTCTGGACCAGGTCGAAAAAACATCGACATGGCGACCTACCATAAATCCACAGGATTTGAATCCATGATGGGGTATTTATACTTAACAGACATTGCGCGTTGTGACGCGCTGATAGACCAAGCCATACAAATTTTGACAGAAAAGGTGTGATTCCATTGGAAGACATTAAACCGATTAAAAAGTCTAAAAAGGAACTGAAAAATGTGGTAGAGATTGAGCGTATCAACCCTGAAATTGAACAAGGGTTAACGTATCAACAAGTCGAAGAACGCATTTTGGCAGGCTTATCCAATAAAGTCTCGTCAGGTTCGACCAAAACTGTACCATCCATCGTAATTTCGAACATCATGACGTTGTTCAACCTCATGAATATTGGGATTGCTACATGGTTAATCACTGTAGGTGCTTTTAAGGACCTGTTTTTCATTGTGATTGTTTCGTTAAACGTCGGCATTGGGATTTTCCAAGAAATCAGAGCGAAGAAAACCATCGATAAATTATCGTTGTTATCCGCTCCAACCGGTGTGGTTATCCGCGATGGTGAAGAACAAGAAATCATGATTTCTGATTTGGTTATAGATGATTTAATGAAACTAGCCACCGGTAAACAGATCAGTGCCGATTCTGTGGTTAGAGAAGGTCAAATTGAAGTCAATGAGTCCTTACTGACTGGTGAGTCCGATCCAATTGTTAAAAAAGTTGGGGATGAGCTATTCTCAGGATCATTCGTAGTTTCAGGACACTGTGTCGCACAAGTAACGAAAATCGGTAAAGAGTCTTACATTGAAAATCTTGCAAAACAAGCAAAGAAATACCGTAAACCAAAATCCGACCTATTGAAGTCGTTGAGAAATATCATTCGTACCGTTGGGTTCTTAATTATCCCAATCGGTGGAACCTTATTCTACATGCAAATCCATGGTGGCGCTGCCTACAATGACGCGGTTAGAGGCGTCGCGGGCGCCGTCATAGGTATGATTCCTTCGGGATTGTTCCTATTAACCTCCGTAACCTTAGCGGTTGGGGTCTTAAGACTCGCTCAAAACAACACCTTGGTTCAAGAGTTGTATTGTATTGAAATGCTCGCTCGTATCGATACCCTCTGTTTAGACAAAACCGGTACCATCACCGATGGCACTATGGCGGTTAAGTCGGTCATTGAATATGTCAATCCTTCAGGGTTGCCAATCAAAAAAGCAATCCCAACCATGATGGCGTCACTGGAAGAAAAGAACTTAACCTCAGAAGCCCTTGAACAAAAATTTGGTACGACAAAACGCATTAAAACCAAAGCAGTGATTCCATTCTCAAGTGCACGTAAACTCTCAGCAGTTGAATTTGAAAAATATGGCACATTCGCCTTAGGTGCACCTGAATTTGTCTTAAAAAAGGATGCTTATGCAGATGTCGCAGCTGACGTGGAAAAGAACGCCAAAGAAGGCTATCGCGTCATTGCGATTGCCCATTCGGCTCAATCCATCGATGGCGATAAACTCCCATCAGATATCAAAGCGATTGGTCTAGTGGTCATTGAAGATACCATTCGCCCTGACGCGATTGTTACCATTGAATATTTTAAAACCCACAATGTGGACGTGAAGGTCATCTCCGGGGATAACCCAATGACGGTCGCACACATTTCTAAACGTGCCGGTATTGAAGATGCCGACAAGTTCATCAGTTTAGAGGGTGTTTCGGATAAAGATGTCATTCGTTATGCGGATAAATATACAGTCTTTGGTCGTGTATCGCCAACCCAAAAGAAATTATTAATCGAATCCCTAAAACGCAGCGGTCGAACCGTCGCCATGACCGGTGATGGTGTTAACGATATTTTAGCCCTTAAAGAAGCCGATACATCCATCGCGATGGCGTCCGGTTCTGAAGCGGCTCGTAACGTATCACACTTGGTTTTGATGGACTCGAATTTCTCATCCATGCCTAAAGTCGTGAATGAAGGCCGTAGGGTCATCAACAACGTTCAAAGGGTTGCCATCTTGTTCTTAACCAAAACCATTTTCTCATTCATGTTATCGATGGTTGCGATTCTATCGAGAGGTATTTATCCGATTACCCCATCACAATTATCGATGATCGACTTCCTCGTTATTGGTCTACCATCGTTCTTCTTAGCGTTAGAACCAAACACCAACCAAGTCAAAGGTCGTTTCTTACTCAACGTCTTGAAGCGCGCATTACCTGGTGCACTGGTGGTAGTCATCAACGTTTTAATCATCTTCGCACTAACGCCGATCTTACAAATCGATAAGACCCAATCATCAACCCTTATTGTCATCTCTGCCACCTTTACAGCGATGATGGTATTGTTACGTGTTTTAAAACCGATGAACATGGTTCGTACGATTTTATTTGGCGTGATGTTTACAGCGTTTATCGCAGCGACGATTTTCGCCCCTGATTTCTTTGAATTCAATTCCTTCTTTAGGGATTATTATTCATCTTCAACAGGCGCACTCGTGCCAAGATTACCAGTTGAACACATATTGTTATTGATTGTTTTGGTTCAAACCGCTTATCCAGCGATGGGCATCATCGCGAACATTCCAGGATACATTTCCAAAGCCATCAAGTTTGTTTTGATGAAATTATCCAGCATTTAAAAAAGTAATTTTTCTTGGAGAGAGGGTATATATCATATGATTATCTATGGAAAAAACACAGTTAAAGAGGCCATTCTCGCCAAAAGACCCATCTATCAAGTATGGATTGATGAAAAGAAAACAGATTTCAAATGGGTGCCTTTTTTGAATGAGCATCACATTAAATACCAATTGGTTTCCAAACACCAATTGAATGAAAAAACCGACAATCAAAACCATCAAGGGATTGTTGCGGATGTAAAACCTTATGACTATGCAGACTTAAATGTCTTGTTTGACGGTCAAAAGAAAAAGGTTTTAATCCTCGATCAAATTGAAGACCCACATAACTTAGGTGCTATTTTAAGAAGCGTTGAAGCGACTAAAATTGATGCTGTGATTTTGCCTAAAAATCGTAGCGTCGATATTACTGGCACGGTTGCGAAAACCGCTGTTGGGGCTTTAGAATATACCACCATCATCCAAGTAACCAACCTCACTCAAACCATTGAGAAACTCAAACAACATGGCTTTTGGGTCGTTGGTACCGATATGGTCGCTGAAAAAACCTACAAAGACATCGACACCTCTACCTCAGTAGCGGTGGTGATTGGCAATGAGGGTGAAGGTATATCTCGTTTGGTTAAACAATCATGTGACTATTTGGTCACCATCCCGATGATAGGGAAAGTTAACTCATTGAATGCCAGTGTTGCCGCGGCACTGATATTATACAAACTTGCAGATCTTTAGGAGGATTCATGTCATACAAAGCCTACAATGATTACGAACTCATTTATATGGTTCAAGATCAACAGGACATGATGGCTTTAGACATACTATTTACGAAGTACGACAAGTTTATACACAAGAAAATCAGTCAGTTTTATGTGTTTGATAGTGAGCGTGAAGATTTCTATCAAGAAGGATTGATCAGCCTTCATAAGGCGATTTTGTCCTTTAAAGACACGTACAACAAAACGTTCATGCGGTATTTTGAAACCGTTCTAGAGCGTAAATTCATCAATTTAAATCAGAAACGAAAAAGGTATCAACAAGAGATGGATAACCTCGTCAATGAAGCGAGGTATATGCCCATTTGTGTGGAAGAACAGCCTAGTGAACACTATTGTAAACAGGTATTCAAATCGGCATTAGAAGAAGCCATCTACGATGCTTATTTCAAAGAAAACCAAAAGATACCCTCGATTGCGAGAACGTATCAACTCGACCCAAAGCAAGTTTATAACGCTATTTATCGGATTAAGAAAAAGCTAACACAAACACCCTAAATGGTGTATAATATATTGACTAAGGTGATGTGTCATGTTAAAATACATGTGCACTAACCACAGAGGTGGTTTTTTTATGCGAGAAAAAGTGATTTTAATTTGTGAGGAATGTTTAAATCGTAATTACCAAACGACCAAGAATAAAGCCGTTCAAAAAGAGCGTCTTGAAATCAAGAAGTTTTGTGTAAAGTGTAACAAACATACCCTACATAAAGAAAGTAAATAGGAGGCTATTAAAATGGCAGTCAAACAAAAAGCTACAGAACAAAAGAGTAAGTTAGTTGAAGTATTAACCACTGAGTACAGATGGGAAAATTTACTACTTGGTGTTCTAGCGTCTTTATCCCTAGCTTTATCCATCATGATTTTAAGTGGTATCTTAACCACAGAAGATGGTCCAATCCCACTAATTTCAGACTATCCTAATCTATTTGCAGGTATTTTATTGGGTATTTCCATCATTGGTTTGTTACTTGTTATTTATCCGTTCTTCGTACCAGCATTACCAGAATTAAAGAAAATGTCTTGGCCAACCTGGGCAGTTTATTTAGATGCAAGCGTACGCGTGATGATTTTCGTCATCTTCTTCGCAATGTTATTCTTCGCATTCGACTTACTGATCGCTAACGTTACAGGGAACTTATTCTAATGATTGATCCACGTCGCTGGTATATCGTGCAAACCTATTCCGGTTACGAATCGTCTGTCAAGGAAGACCTTGAACGCCGTATCGAATCGATGGGGATGCAAAACCTGATTTTTAGAGTGGTTTTGCCGGAAGAAACTTATATTGAAAAAGATAAGAATGGCAATCCAAAAGAGAAAGTAAGAAAGATGTTCCCAGGGTATGTCTTTGTTGAGATGATCATCACTGATGATTCTTGGCACGTCATCCGTAATACACCAAAAGTAACTGGCTTCTTAGGGTCATCCGGTGGTAGAACCAAACCGGTTCCACTCCCACAAGATGAAATCAATGCCATCCTTCTTAAAGTTGGTATCATTGAAAAACCAACCTTCAAACACCCAATTGGGTCAGTTGTCAATATTATTTCAGGCCCATTTGCAGGTCAATCTGGTCAAGTTATTTCCTTTGATAATGATAAAGAAACAGCCATCATTTCGATTGAATTCTTCGGCCGTGGTACCCCAACTGAAGTATCCTTTGATCAAGTAGAAAATCAAAAGTGAGTCCGCGGACTCACTTTTTTAATATTAATTTTACGCCATCGGTGTCTTCGGTGTGAATGATACCCTGATGGATGGTATAAGGCATCTTCAAATCATCTAAGGCTTGGATGGCGCGATTGTATGCTTCATCTGTGCTCAGAACATAAGTGACATCCAAAAGACCTACCGAATCTGCTTTAGCTTTCACTGGATTTGCCCAAGTGTTTAACGCTAAATGATGATGGTATGCTTTTGAAGACAAGAAATGTGCACTGTGTACATTTAAAAACAGGTTGTATCCCAAAACTTTCTGATAGAAATTGGAACTGTTTTTCAAATTGATTGTATGTTGGTGCATATGACCTAAAATGGTATTCGAATCTATTTTTGTAAATATGCTCGGATTGATTTTTAGATAATAATCATAGTCAAATGGTTGATTTTCAACCTTTTCAGGGTGTGTATCGATGTCTTTCCAATAGGTAGGGTCTTTATCGACATAGAGCTCAATACCATTGCCATCGGGGTCATTTAAATATAGGGCATCCGAAATGCCGTGATCTGCGCCACCTGTAATGGGGTATTTGTTTTTCGCGATGTGATAGACCAATTGTCCTAAAGCCTTTTTAGTAGGTAGTAGGTATGCGACGTGATACAAACCTTGAACAGGTTGTCTCGGTGACGCATTTAAGTCGATAAAAGTCTTTAAAATCACATCGCTACCATTAATGGTATAATAAATGTGTTCAGGCGTTTCTTCATAGATAGAAAAGCCTAAAATATGTGTATAAAAATATTTAGATTTTTCCACATTTCGAATTTTTAATGATAACGATACTGGATAGACAGCATCGGGTTGATGATAGATACTCATGGTGATTCACCTCACATATGGATAGTATAACATTTCGAATTCGAAATATAAAATGATTTGCTTAAGGAGATAGTTATGAAGACATTACAAATGATTGAATTGCTCAAAATCCATGAAGATTTAGCGAGCTTAAAACCGATGAGAATCGGAGTTTTACCCAACGATGGGTTGATTATTCCTGGATTTCCGGAAGCATTGTTAACATTCGATTTGGATCAATTCACGATTTATACCTTTGAAGGACTCATTAAACTGACGTACGAACATCAAAAATACACCTTTTCATTCAGTGAGATTAAAGAGATCGAAATGGGTAAATATAACTTCAAAGATCGCTATCTTAAAATTACCTTTAAAGATGATAGGTACGTCGCTTTCAGCTATCATTTAAATGATAAAAAGTACCCTGATCAAAGCACACTCATAGAGGCCTTCATGCATAAACTGGAGTCTCTGGCAAATTAGTTTTCATTTTTGATTGACATTATTACTATGTAATGATAAAATAACAAGGCGTGTATGGATACACCGTAGTGGAAGGATGGCGTAAAGCAGATCCGCTGACCACATACTCATAGGATAAAGGAGGTTGTGTCACATGGCTAAAAAAGTAGTCAAAGTTGTCAAATTGCAAATTGCAGCAGGTAAGGCGAATCCAGCCCCACCAGTAGGACCAGCACTTGGTCAAGCAGGGGTTAACATTCCTCAATTCTGCACCCAATTCAACGAAGCAACAAAAGACAAAGTCGGTTATGTTATTCCGGTAGTGATTTCAGTATTTGATGATCGTTCATTTACATTCGTAACAAAAACACCACCAGCAAGCGACTTAATCAAGAAAGCAGCAAATATTCAAAGCGGCTCTAAAAATGCATTAAAACAAAAAGTTGGTTCGATCAAACGTGATAAGTTGAAAGAATTAGCTACATTGAAGATGCCAGATTTGAATGCCTACACAGTTGAAGCAGCAATGAAGATTCTTGAAGGAACTGCAAGACAAATGGGCGTTACCATCGAAGACTAATTCGGTGGCAGTACCAAAATAATTTAGATATCATCATCTAAATTGTGGGAGGATATCCCGCTAGACCACATTTTAGGAGGAAACCATATGAAGAGAGGAAAAAAATACGTCGAAGCTGCAAAATTAGTTGACAAAACTAAGAAATATGCAACAGCTGAGGCGTTCGATTTAGTTGGTAAAACATCGACTACTAAGTTTGATGCAACTGTCGAAATTGCTTTTCGCTTAAACATTGACCCACGTAAGGCTGAACAAAACCTTCGTGGCGCAATCGTTTTACCTCATGGAACCGGAAAAACCCAACGCGTTGTAGTTATTGCACGCGGTGAAAAAGCTAAAGAAGCTCTTGCAGCTGGCGCAGATTTTGCAGGCGACACTGAATTGATTCAAAAAATAGCTGGCGGCTGGTTCGATTTCGATGTCATGGTTGCGACACCAGATATGATGGCTGAACTTGGTAAATTAGGTAGAGTTTTAGGTCCTAAAGGCCTAATGCCAAACCCTAAGACAGGTACAGTTACATTGGACGTAACTAAGGCAGTTAAAGAAATCAAGAATGGTAAAATTGAGTACCGTGTTGATAAGGTTGGTAACATTCAAGCGCCAATCGGTAAAGTATCATTCGGTTCTGAAAAATTAGCAGAAAATGCAAAGACAATTTATCAAGTATTAAATCGTATTAAACCAACAACCGTTAAAGGTGTATACATGAAGAACATCACTGTATCATCCACAATGGGACCTGGCATCCGTCTTGATGAAGAATCATTAAGAGGATAATTACTTAAAAATCTAATATCGCCATAGACAGTAGGTGCCACTGAGCTTAATTTCCTACCGAGGATATAATGTTGTATTTTAACCCTCTTTTGTCTTGGCAAAGAGGGTTTATTTTTAGAAAAAAACAAGGAGGAAACCAGATGAACAGTTCTATTTTAGAACGCAAGAAGAGTCAAGTCGATTTACTGGTTGGCAGAATCCAAGAAGCAAAAACGATCGTTGCGTTTGATTATGCCGGACTATCTGTAAAAGACTTTACTGACTTACGTATCCAATTACGTAAAGCTGGTTGCGACGCGCAAGTATTTAAAAACAATATCGCTCGTCGTGCCGTTGAAGTAACTGGTCACGCTGAACTTGCAGAACATTTCGTAGGGGCTAAAGCAATTGCTTTCTCTAACGATGATGTTGTCGCTCCAGCGCGCGTTATTTTCGATTTCGCAAAGAAAAATGAACATGTTTCCATGAAGGCTGGTATCATCGAAGGCAAATCTGCATCCTTAAAGGACTTAAATGCACTTGCTACATTACCATCTTACGAAACATTGTTAACCCAACTCGCAGCAGGTATGTTAATGCCTCTACGCGAATTAGCAATCGGTTTGAACATGATTGCAAACCCAGAAACAGCCACCGAATAACACTAAACTAATAAAGGAGAATATTATCATGGCAAAATTAACAAAAGCAGCTTTTATTGAAGCATTAAAAGAAATGTCAATTCTTGAAATCAAAGAATTAGTTGACGGATTAAAAGAAGAATTTGGTATCGATCCATCAGCAGTATCCGCAGCAGCACCAGCAGCAGCTGCAGCAGTCGTTGAAGAACAAACAGAATTCAACGTCGTTCTTAAGTCTTTCGGCGCTAAGAAACTTGAAGTTATCAAAGTTGTTCGTGAATTAACTGGTCTTGGACTAGTTGAAGCGAAGACTTTAACTGAAACTCCAAACAGCATCGTTAAAGAAAAAGTGAAGAAAGAAGACGCTCAAGCAGCTAAAGAAAAACTAGTTGCAGCAGGCGCAGAAGTTGAAATTAAGTAATTAACGAAACTTTTTGAACCAGAGGATAACTCTGGTTTTTCGCTTTACAAAAGAGGATATTGAATGAGTGGACAATACTTTGAAAACAATCCAGGTTTAAAACACGACATCCACGAGTACAGTTTGTCAATGAACGGAAAAACTTTCCGTTTTTTGACCGACAGTGGCGTGTTTTCGCGTAACTATTTCGATTTTGGATCTAAGACTTTGGTAGAGATATTCAAACCGTTTGAAGGTGCAAAATCGTTTTTAGACTTGGGCTGTGGATATGGTCCGATAGGAACCATCGTTAAAAAAACATACCCCAACTTAGAGGTTTCTCTATCAGATGTGAACCCTAGAGCGGTGGAACTTGCGAAACAAAATTTATTAAAGAATGATGTTTCTGCAACCGTTATGTGTAGCGATGGATTTAATCAAATCAACCAAACATACGATATCATTCTGCTCAATCCACCCATCCGTGCTGGTAAACAAACTGTATTTAATCTCTACGTCGAGAGTTATGAACACCTGAATCCATTGGGTGAATTATGGATTGTCATCCAAAAAAAGCAAGGTGCGGAGTCGAGTTTAAAGTTTCTTAAAGAACACTTTCAAATGGTTGAAATAGTCGATAAAAATAAAGGGTATTTCATCATTCGCAATAAAAAAATAGTTTAAATGTTATTGACATATATAAATATATGTGATAATATTGTAAAATGCATAAAGACGTGCTTTATATATAAATATATAACCGTTTTACCCCAAAAAAGATAGGAGAGTGGCTATATGGGATATCGTACAGTGCAGTACGGTAAGAAAGCAGTTAGACGCAACTACTCTAAAATGCGTCATGAGATTGAATTGCCAGATTTGATCGAATTACAGACTAAATCATTCGATTGGTTTGTGAATGAAGGGTTAGCAAAATTATTTGAGGACATCTCACCGATCGAGTCATATAATGGCGATTTCAAACTGTACTTTACTAACCACCGTTTTGAAGAACCGAAATACGACATCGTACAATCGAAAATTCGTGACACCAGTTATTCAAGACCATTATTTGTTACAGTAAGACTTGAAAATGTAATCCAAGGTACCGTGATTGAGAAACAACTATTTATGGGTGATTTCCAATACATGACACCTGTGGGTACTTTTATCATTAATGGCGCTGAACGTGTCGTAGTTTCACAAATCGTTAGATCTGCCGGTGTATATTTCACCAGCGATTTCGATAAAAAGACCAACACTCACCGTTATCTATCCCAAGTCATCCCAACCAGAGGTGCTTGGCTTGAATATGAAATGGGTGCCAAGAACATATTCTATGGCAAACTAGACAGAAGTAAAAAAGTATCCTTAACCGCACTCTTACAAGCATTCGGTTTTGATGGTATTGAAGAAATCAAAAAGCTATTCCCAACCTACAAGAAGATGTTAGATGAAACCTTCAAGAAGGATGAAAAGGAAGGCATTTTAAGTTCGGATACAGCCATCGAAGACTTATATTCTAAGCTTAGACAAGGCGAAAAGATTCCTGTGTCTGCTGCGAAAGAATTCGTTCGTACCCGTTTATTTGATTCAAGACGTTACGATTTAGAAGAAGTTGGACGTTATAAATTCAAACAAAAGCTGGATATTACCAATCGCTTAATGACCATCGCACAAGGCATTACTGCGCCGAACCAACCAGCCATTTACAAATATGCACAAGATGTGATTGACCCAGTAACCAAGGCAATCTTGGTTGCGAAAGATCAAATCGTGGATGTGGCTTCCGTTGAACTACTCAGCCAACACAGAGACGCTTTACGTAAAGTTGTGTTATCGAAAGAATCCAGTCTACAAAACGAATCCGAAAATGAAGTTTTCGGTATCAAGACCTCCGATTTATTCGAACAATACGCTAAAGACGACATCTTATACATCCCTGCGGATGCGAAGGAAGCCGGTTTATTGGTTCCAGCCAGAACCAAGATTACCCCAGAAATTCGCAACTTGATCTACAAAAACAGAAATAACCTCGTATTCCAAAAGAAAGACGTCAATGGCAACAATGTCGTTGAAAAAGACGCTTCTAAAGCGAAGCTACTTGTCGACCTTTATGGCAAGATCGATGGCATTACACCAATCGAATATGCGAAAGAAATCATTGTTGAACAAAACATCGTGAACCTCTTAACAGGTGAAGTGATTGTGGAAGCTGGCAGTGTATTGACCCCTGAAGTGAGACAAACTTTACTTGTAAATAGAGAAGGTTTGAACTATGCTTCTTTAAGATACCTTCGTACATTCATTGACCATGACATCTTACTTGCGGATGACTCCGTACTCTTCTATGAAGGCACTGAAGTTACCGACGAAGTGTATTTCCAAATCTATGAAAACAAACAAAACCTTAAATCGCTTGAAGACTTAAAATACGCAACCGTTTATGCGAAACAAGACATCGATATCCTCGAAGACTATCGCAGACACGAATCCGTTGAAAGCCAAAGAGACCACAAGCCAATCATGTATTGTGGGTATGAAATTACCGATGAAAACTTACTTGAATTACAAATCAACCGTAACAAGTTGGATGAAAATGTCATCAAGTATTTCTTAGTTGCTGGTAAAAAAGGTGAATTCTACCGTAAGGAATCACAACGTCGTGCTACCTTCGTTGAAGTCATTCAAATCAAAGCAGCGAAAGATGCTAAAGATGATAAAGATGTCATTGAACTCATTGGTCACGACTCTCGTGAAACCAGACTTCACATCACCGTATCTGACATCATCGCTTCGATTTCATATTACTTAAATCTTTATGATGGCGTTGGTAAGATCGATGATATCGACCACTTATCCAACCGTCGTTTAAGATTGATTGGTGAATTGCTCAAGAACCAATTCCGTATTGGTTTAGCGAAACTTGAAAAGAACATCAAAGACAAGATGTCGACTGCGGATGCGAAGGAAGCTTCGTTACAATCCCTAATCAACATCAAACCGTTGACTGCTTCCTTGAAAGAATTCTTCGGTAGTTCCCAATTGTCTCAGTTCATGGATCAAATCAACCCACTCGCTGAATTAACTCAAAAACGTAGAGTATCCGCGCTTGGTACAGGTGGTCTTGCGAGAGACCGTGCCGGCGTTGAAGTTCGTGACGTTCACGAGTCTCACTATGGCCGTATTTGTCCAATTGAAACCCCAGAAGGTCCATCCATTGGTCTGATTTCCTCTTTAGCAAGCTATGCGAAAGTCGACCAATATGGATTCATTCAAACCCCATACTTAAAAGTGGATAAGTCAGACCCTGAACATCCATTTGTCACATCCGAATATGTCTACTTCACTGCTGGTGAAGAAGAACACCACATCATCGCTTCCGCCGACTCTCAAACCGATGAAAATGGCCATTTCAAGACAGAAACTGTCATTGGACGTTTTATGGGCGATACCCGTTCATACCCATCGAAGAAAGTCGATTATATGGACGTCTCACCTAAACAAATCGTTTCGGTTGCGACATCATCCATTCCATTCCTAGAACACGATGACGCCTCCCGTGCCTTGATGGGCGCGAACATGCAACGTCAAGCCGTGCCTCTACTTGTCCCAGATTCTCCAATCGTTGGTACAGGTATTGAATACCGTTCTGCGAAAGACTCCGGTAGTGCGATTGTTGCCCATGTCGATGGTGTTGTTACTTATGCTGACGGTCGTAAGATTGTCATCGCTGTTAAACCAGAAGCTTCAATTAAGACGACCAGAGGTAAACTTGTTTATGACAAGGATACCGAATTCAACTGGGAAGCATACGATCAAATTCGTCAAGCGAAGATGACCGATTTACTCCGTTTTGAAACCTATCCATTAACCCAATTCTTACGCTCTAACCAAGATACTTCCATCCTTCAAAAGCCAATCGTTCAAATTGGTGAAAAGATCGATAAAGGCGATGTCATCGCCGATGGTCCATCCATCAATAAAGGTGAATTAGCCCTTGGTAGAAACGTCGTTGTCGCATTCATGACCTGGGAAGGTTATAACTATGAAGACGCCGTCATCATGAGTGAAGATTTGGTTAAAAACGACGTGTACACTTCGATTCACATCGATGAACATCAAGTCGAATCTCGCGATACCAAGTTAGGTAAAGAAGAGATTACCAGAGAAATTCCAAACGTATCTCCAGATGCACTTAAATTCTTAGACGACCGTGGGGTAGTTATTCCAGGTACTGAAGTCAAAGAAGGCGACATCTTGGTAGGTAAGATTACACCTAAAGGACAAACCGAACCAACCCCAGAAGAAAAACTCCTTCAAGCCATCTTTAACGAGAAGGCAAGAGAAGTCAGAGATACTTCCTTGAAAGTACCTCATGGCGGTGGTGGTATTGTTCATTCCATCCAATACTTCAGCAAGTCCAATGGCGATGAACTTGGGCCAGGCGTCAACGAAGTGATCCGTGTTTATATCGTGAAGAAACGCAAAATCTCCGAAGGGGATAAGATGGCGGGACGTCACGGTAATAAAGGGGTTATCTCGAAGATTCTACCAAGAGAAGATATGCCATACATGGCTGATGGTACACCGGTTGACATCATGTTAAACCCACTTGGGGTACCATCACGTATGAACATCGGACAAGTCTTAGAAATCCATTTAGGTATGGCTGCTAAGAAACTTGGTATCAAAGTTGCTACCCCAGTATTTGACGGATTAACCCAACTCGATTTAGAACAAGTGATGGCCGAAGCAGGCATGGCTTCTGATGGTAAGCAAGTACTCTATGATGGACGTACTGGTGAACCTTATGAAAACAGAGTCTCCGTCGGTGTCATGTATATGATCAAACTTTCTCACATGGTTGACGATAAGCTCCATGCGCGTTCCGTTGGTCCTTACACTTTAGTCACCCAACAACCAATGGGTGGTAAAGCTCAAAACGGGGGACAACGTTTCGGGGAAATGGAAGTTTGGGCGCTCTACGCTTATGGTGCAGCGCATACCCTTAAAGAAATTCTTACCGTTAAGTCAGATGATATCATCGGACGTAACAAAGTATACCGTGCGATTACCGATGGTAAACCAATCCCAGATTCACACATTCCAGAATCCTTCCGCGTATTGACCAGAGAACTCCAATCCTTAGGTCTATATGTTGAGTTGATCGATGCTGAAACGGGCGAAAATGAGGTTAACAAATCATTGGTCGATCAAACCAATCCATTCGAACGTAAAGGGGGATTCTAATTTATGGCAAAAGATAACAAAAAAGTGTCCATTGTAGATTTAAAATTATCTGCAGAAACCACAGAATACCTAACCCTTTCGGGGATCGATACCTTAGAAGATTTCAATACATTTACACTCAAAGAATTGCGTTTACTTTTAAAGACAGATGCGGCTTTTAACGAAGTTGTCCCTGTCTTAAAGAAGTACGTATTACCGAGCGCAGTTGAAAACTTAGCACTTTCTAAAGAACTTGGAAATGCTTTAAATGACCTTGGTATTGTTGAAACGAAAGCCTTATTGGCATTAACCAAAGAAGCCCTTCATGACATCATTAATCACGATGGACTCCTATACGACGAACTTGCAAAACTATTCAACATGTATGGTGTTTTACTACCAGATAAAGAAGATTTGGTACATGACCACCACCACGATGAAGACTTGGTCCAAGACGTCGATGCGGAAGTCAACATCAACACCCCAATCAGTGTTGATGCTTATGTCAAAGCGGCTCAAGCAAAACCTAAAAACAAAGCCTATGGTTCTACCGACTATTCACACTTAAAGATTCGTCTCGCGTCTCCAGAAGAAATTCGTTCTTGGAGTTATGGTGAAGTCTTAAAACACGAAACCATCAACTATAGAACGTTAAAACCTGAAGAAGGCGGTCTATTCTGCGAACGTATCTTCGGTCCAACCAAAGATTACCAATGCTTATGTGGTAAAAAACGTAACCTTGACAAAGGTCAAATCTGCGACAAGTGCGGCGTTGAAATCACAGAATCTAAAGTCAGAAGAGAACGCATGGGACACATCGAACTCGAAGCCCCAGTCGTACACACTTGGTACTTAAAGAACTCCCCTTCAAGATTGGCTTTATTACTCGATATTAAAGCGAAAGACTTAGAAGAAGTTGTTTATTTAGCAAGCTACATCGTTACTGACCCAGGTGATACTCCATTATCGAAGAAACAAATTCTTTCCGAAATGGAATATAACCAATACTACGAACAATATGGCAATAAGTTCAAAGCGATGACTGGTGCAGAAGCCGTTAAAAAGCTTTTACAAGACATCGATTTAGACAAAGAAGTGAAGTCATTAAGACGTAAACTAAAATCCCCATCGAAACAAAAACGTGACCGTGTCATCAAGAGACTCGAAGTCGTTGAAGCCTTCAACAATTCAGACAACAAACCTGAATGGATGGTTTTAGACGTTCTACCTGTCATCCCACCAGACATTCGTCCGATGGTTGCATTAGATGGTGGTCGTTTCGCAACCACCGACTTAAACGACTTATATCGCCGTATCTTAAACCGTAACAACCGTCTCAAACGTCAAAAGGAACAAAATGCACCACGCCTCATCATGAAGAATGAAAAGCGTATGTTGCAAGAAGCGGTTGACGCTTTGATTGATAACGCTAAACGTGGTAAGAAAGCCGTTGTTGAAAGAAATAGACACTTGAAATCCTTATCCGATATGCTTCGTGGTAAGCAAGGTCGTTTCCGTCAAAACTTACTTGGTAAGCGCGTTGACTTCTCTGGTCGTTCCGTTATTATCGTCGGACCAGACCTTGAAATGTACCAATGTGGTATCCCAAGAGAAATGGCAATCATTTTATTCAAACCATTCGTTTTAAGAGAACTCACCAAACGTAAAGAAACCATCCAAGCCGCTAAACGTTCCTATGAAGCATTAGATGATGATGCATGGAGCGCATTAGAAGCCGTTGTGGTTGAACATCCAGTGTTGTTAAACCGTGCGCCTACCCTCCACAGACTTGGGATTCAAGCATTTGAACCTAAGTTGATTGAAGGTAAAGCAATCCGTCTACACCCACTCGTTACCACAGCGTTCAACGCGGACTTCGACGGTGACCAAATGGCAGTCCACGTGCCACTTTCTCACGAAGCACAAGCTGAAGCGAGATTGTTGATGTTGGCTTCCAATAACATCTTGAACCCTAAAG
The DNA here is from genome assembly GCF_025742995.1 of Paracholeplasma manati. Classification (NCBI taxonomy): domain Bacteria; kingdom Bacillati; phylum Mycoplasmatota; class Mollicutes; order Acholeplasmatales; family Acholeplasmataceae; genus Paracholeplasma; species Paracholeplasma manati. The sequence continues at coordinate 59,673 of NZ_JAOVQM010000002.1, forward strand.
ATGGTAAACCAGTCGTTACCCCATCCCAAGATATGGTCTTGGGTAACTACTACTTAACCATGTCCAAACGCAATGAACCAAACGAAGGTCATTTCTATACCGGTTACGATGAAGCTTATATGGCTTATAAGAACGGTGAAATCACCCTTCATACCTTGATTGTGTTTGATCCAAAAACCTTGCCACATGCGTTTACTGAAGAGCAAAGAAATGCGTATTTAGTAACCACTTTAGGTAAGGCAATATTCAACCAAATCTTACCACCAAGCTTCCCATTCCTAAATGAACCGACTTCATCGAATTTAATCGATAAGACACCGGATAAATACTTTGTTAAGAAGGGGTTAAACGTCAGAGAAATCATCAAAGAGATGCCTCTACCTAAACCATTCGATAAGAAATATCTATCCTTGATCATTGCGGAAGTATTCAAACAATTCCAAATCAATGAAACTTCTAAGATGCTAGACCGTTTGAAAGACTTAGGCTTTAAATACTCTACCGTTGCAGGTATTACCGTATCTGCATCCGACATGGTTGTTTATACTAAGAAACAAGACCGTCTAAAACAAGCCGAAGAAAAGATTGCGGAAATTGACGAATACTTTGACGATGGTGTCCTTACCGAATCTGAACGTAAGAAACTCGTTGTCAACGAATGGAAAGTCGCTGGGGAAGATATCCAAGCGGGCGTCATGAGCGAATTCGACACCACCGGTCAATTATTCATCATTTTTGACTCCGGTGCGCGTGGTAACAAATCGCACTTCTCGCAATTACTTGGTATGCGTGGTCTGATGACCAACCCTACCGGGGAAACCATTGAAATTCCAGTTAAAGCGAACTTTAGAGAAGGTCTATCCGTATCCGAATTCTTTATTTCCACCCATGGTGCGCGTAAAGGTTCTACCGATACCGCGTTAAAGACTGCGGAATCGGGTTACTTAACCAGACGTCTCGCTGACGTATCACAAGACGTGATCGTTGACCTAGAAGATTGCCAAACTGAAAAAGGCGTTGTGATGGAAGCCATCCGTGACAATGACGGCAAAGAAACTGTATCCTTATTCGACCGTATCATTGGCCGTTATGCATCGTCACCAGTCATCCATCCAACCACCAAAGAAGTCCTAGTCGACCGTAACCAACTCATTACCAATGAACTTGGTGAAGTCGTTGTTAAAGCAGGCGTTAAGTCTGTTGAAATCCGTAGCGTGCTCACCTGTAATTCTGTCAATGGCGTATGTAAATTATGCTATGGTAGAAACCTCGCAACCAACAAGTCTGTTGAAGTTGGGGAAGCGGTTGGGGTCATCGCTGCACAATCGATTGGTGAACCAGGTACTCAGTTAACCATGCGTACATTCCACACAGGTGGGGTTGCTTCAGCATCCGACATCACCGCCGGTCTTCCACGTATTCAAGAATTGTTCGAAGCACGTAAACCTAAAGGGGTCTCTGTGATTTCTGAAGTTGCGGGTAAAGTGAAGATGATTGAAACGTCTAAGGCAGGCTCTGTGGTAACCGTTGTTTCTGATCAAACACTCAATGGTGAACCAAAAGAATACAAATACACATTAGATTCGAGTGCACAACTCTTAGTCAAGAAGAACCAAGTCGTCAAGGCTGGGGATCGTCTAAACAAGGGTTCCATCCATCCGAAAGAATTACTACGCGTATCCTCAGCGGAAGCGGTTGAAAAATACATCGTTGAAGAAGCTCAAAAAGTATACCGTGCTCAAGGGGTAGAAATCAGCGATAAGCACTTCGAAATCATTGTGCATCAAATGTTGAGAAAGATTTCCGTCATATTTGAAGGCGACACCGAATTATTACCAGGATCCAAAGTCTCGATTGCAGAATTCAAAGCTGCAAACAAGAAAGCCATCGCAGCTAGACAACGTCCAGCGGTTGGTCAACCAGAACTCTTAGGTATTACCCGTGCGTCCCTACAAAGCGATTCCTTCTTATCAGCAGCATCCTTCCAAGAAACCACACGTATTCTTACTGACGCCGCTATTCACGGTAAGACCGATGAATTACACGGCTTAAAAGAAAACGTCATCATTGGTGGATTGATTCCTGCAGGTACAGGTATCCTCAAAGACAAGTTCTTCCACTACGAAGAACCAGTCATTGACGACGAAGAATTCGATCAAGCATAAAAAACAGTAGATACAGGCGCGCACTCACGTGTGCGCCTTATTATTTACAAATATTTTGATAAAAACGGTTGACATTAAAAACCATAAAAGGTATAATAAAAACGCTGTAAAAAAGAGACTCAGCCCAATTCATTTTGGCCCTTCAATAAGCCAAAATAAATTTTTTGAGAAAAAAAAGAAACACACGGTCATGTGTTAATCTAGAAAGGAGAAAAATATGCCTACAATTGCACAACTCGTTAGAGACGGTAGACAAGACAAGGTAACAAAATCGAAAGCCCCATATCTAGGGATTGGATTAAACACGCTTAAGAAAAAAGAAACTAGTGTTAACTCACCACAAAAACGCGGGGTATGTGTTCGTGTTACTACCATGACACCTAAGAAACCTAACTCGGCGTTACGTAAGTATGCGCGTGTTAGATTATCTAACGGTATTGAAGTCAACGCGTACATTCCAGGTGAAGGACATTCACTACAAGAACACAGCGTCGTCCTTATCCGTGGTGGTCGTGTCAAAGACTTACCAGGGGTTAGATACCATATCGTTCGTGGCACATTAGATACATCTGGTGTTGCTAACCGCAAACAAGCTCGTTCAAAATACGGTGCTAAGCGTCCTAAAGCTGCTCCAGCAGGAAAAGCTGCTACACCAGCAAAGAAAAAATAACATCTAATTTACAATTATTCAGTATATCTGAAAGGAGGATATAAATATGCCAAGAAAAGGACATATCGCTAAACGTGATGTTTTACCTGACCCAATTTACAATTCTAAACTTGTAACACGTATTATCAATACAATCATGCTAGATGGTAAAAAAGGCACGGCTCAAGGAATTTTATACGGTGCTTTTGATCGTATTAAAGCTGAAACCGGTCGTGAACCAATCGAAGTTTTCAATGAAGCATTAAAAAATATCATGCCAGTACTTGAAGTACGTTCAAGACGTATTGGCGGACAAAACTATCAAGTTCCAGTTGAGGTGCGTGCTGAGCGTAAAACAACTTTAGGTTTAAGATGGTTAATCAACTACTCTCGCTTAAGACATGAAAAAACCATGGAAGAAAAATTAGCGAAAGAAATTATGGACGCTGCAAATGGACAAGGCGCAGCTGTCAAGAAACGTGAAGATACCCACAGAATGGCCGAAGCTAACAGAGCTTTCGCACATTACCGTTGGTAGTCAGAAGGAGTTATTAGTATGCCTCGTGAATTTCCTTTAAATAAGACTCGTAATATCGGTATTATGGCCCATATTGACGCGGGTAAAACAACAACAACTGAACGCATTCTGTTCCACACAGGTAAAATCCATAAGATGGGTGAAACACACGATGGTGCATCCCAAATGGACTGGATGGAACAAGAACAAGAACGCGGTATTACGATCACATCAGCAGCAACGACTGCTTATTGGAGAGGTCACCGTATTAACGTTATCGATACCCCAGGACACGTCGACTTCACCGTTGAAGTTCAACGCAGCCTAAGAGTATTGGATGGCGCTGTTACCGTTCTAGATGCACAAGCCGGCGTAGAGCCACAAACAGAAACCGTTTGGAGACAAGCGACAGAATATAAAGTTCCACGTGTTATTTTCGTCAATAAGATGGATAAAACTGGTGCGGATTTCTTCTATTCTATCAACACCATCCATAACCGTTTAGGGGTTAAGGCTTCCCCAATCCAAATTCCAATTGGAGCAGAAACCTTCTTTGAAGGGATCATCGACATCGTCTCAATGAAAGCTTACCATTTCGATGGTAACGCAGAAGAAATTTCTACCGAAATTCCTATCCCTGAAAAGTTAGTGGACGTTGTAAAACAAAAGAGAATTGAATTGATTGAAGCAGTTGCAGAATTTGATGAAGATATGATGGTTGCATACCTTGAAGGTGAAGAAATCACCCCTGAGGTATTAAAAGGTGCAATCCGTAAGGGTACCCTTTCAGTTGAATTCTTCCCAGTCATCTGCGGATCTGCTTTCAAAAACAAAGGCGTTAAATTGATGTTAGATGCAGTCGTAGATTATTTACCTGCACCAACCGACATCGCTGACGTCGTTGGTCACGATGAACACGGTCAAGAAATGCACCGTCCAACCGATGACAACCAACCTTTCACAGCGCTTGCTTTTAAAGTTATGACAGACCCATTCGTTGGCCGTCTCACATTCTTTAGAATCTATGCAGGTACTGTACAACAAGGTTCTTACATCTTGAATACCACCAAAGGTAAGAGAGAACGTCTAGGTCGCTTACTACAAATGCATGCGAACCATAGAGAAGAAATCAAAGAGGCTTATGCGGGCGATATCGCTGCAGCTATCGGTCTTAAAGATACAACCACAGGGGATACACTTGCTGGCGAAAAGGATACCATTATCCTTGAATCCATGAAGTTCCCTGAACCGGTTATCAACATCGCAATCGAACCAAAAACCAAGAACGACCAAGACAAGATGACTCACGCATTAACAAAACTTGCTGAAGAAGATCCAACTTTCCGCGTATTTACCGACAAAGAAACAAGTCAAACCATCATCGCTGGTATGGGTGAATTACACCTTGACATCATCGTTGACCGTATGAAGAGAGAATTTAAGGTAGAAGCAAACGTTGGTGCACCACAAGTTTCTTACCGTGAAACCATCACAGGTACTGCTGACATTGAAGGTAAATTCATCCGTCAATCCGGTGGTAGAGGTCAATATGGTCACGTTTGGATCAAGTTTGAACCAAACCCTGGCAAAGGCTTCGAATTCGTGGATGCAGTTGTGGGTGGTACCGTTCCTAGAGAATATATTGGCGTTGTCCAAAAAGGTCTTGAAGAAGCACTACCAAACGGTATCTTAGCTGGTTACCCAGTTATGGACATCAAAGCAACTCTATTCGATGGATCCTACCATGATGTCGACTCCTCTGAAATGGCCTATAAGATTGCTGCTGCCATCGCACTTAAAGGTGCTAAAGAAAAATGTGGCGCAACCATTCTTGAACCAATCATGAAAGTCGAAATCGTTGTACCAGATGAATATGTTGGTAACGTCATTGGTGACATTACATCTCGTAGAGGTCGCCTAGAAGCACAAGAATCTAGAGGTAACGCCATTGGTATTAAAGCGAACGTTCCACTATCTGAAATGTTCGGTTATGCTACTGCATTACGTTCTAATTCTCAAGGTCGTGCAACCTTTGTGATGCAATTCGACCATTATGAAAGAGCACCTAAGTCTGTCGCTGAAGAAATCATCAAGAAGCGTAACGCCTAGGTACTTGCAAAAACATATTATTTGATATAAAATAATAGTTGGTACAAATTAAGAAAAACACACACACTATAAGGAGAATAAAAAAATGGCAAAACAAAAATTTGAACGTACTAAACCGCACGTTAACGTTGGAACCATTGGCCACGTTGACCACGGCAAAACAACATTAACAGCAGCTATTTCAACAGTTCTTTCCAAGAAAGGTTTAGCTGAAGTTAGAGACTATGCTTCTATCGACAGTGCACCTGAAGAAAAAGAACGCGGTATTACTATCAATACTGCACACATCGAATATCAAACAGAAAAACGTCACTATGCACACGTTGACTGCCCAGGACATGCTGACTATGTCAAGAACATGATCACTGGTGCCGCTCAAATGGACGGTGGTATCTTAGTTGTTTCTGCAGCAGACGGCCCTATGCCACAAACTCGCGAACACATCTTACTATCTCGTCAAGTGGGCGTGCCTAAACTTGTTGTATTCTTAAACAAATGCGACATGGTTGATGACGAAGAATTAATCGACTTAGTTGAAATGGAAGTACGTGAATTACTTTCTGAATATGACTTCCCAGGCGATGACATTCCATTCATCCGCGGATCTGCTTTAAAAGCACTTGAAGGCGACGCTGCATGGGTTGGCAAAATCGAAGAATTAATGAACGCTGTTGATACTTATATCGACAACCCAGTTCGCGAAATCGACAAACCATTCTTAATGCCAGTAGAAGACGTATTCACCATCACAGGTCGTGGTACAGTTGCTACAGGTAGAGTTGAACGTGGTACAATCAACGTCAACACTGAAGTTGAAATCATCGGTATCCATGACACATTAAAGACTGTCGTTACTGGTGTTGAAATGTTCCGTAAACTATTAGACAGAGCAGAAGCTGGTGACAACATTGGTGCGTTATTACGTGGTATTACCCGTGATAAAATCCAAAGAGGTCAAGTATTAGCTAAACCAGGCTCCGTTAAACCACACTCGAAGTTTGAAGCACAAGTATACGTTCTTTCTAAAGAAGAAGGTGGACGTCATACAGCGTTCTTCTCAAACTATAGACCACAATTCTATTTCCGTACAACTGACATCACTGGTGTCATCACTTTACAAGAAGGTACAGAAATGGTTATGCCAGGGGACAACACAGTCATGATCGTTGAACTTATCCACCCAATCGCTATCGAAGAAGGTACTAAGTTCTCTATCCGTGAAGGTGGACGTACTGTAGGCGCTGGTTCCGTTGTCAAGATTCTTGAATAATTAAAACCAATTTTAAAACCACACACACAATTGTGTGGTTTTTTCTTTTTGAAGAGAAAGACCTTTATCTTATGATAAAATGGTAATAGTCATCATCATAAGATGATCGATTTTGAACTATATGAGGTAACAACGATGATTATTGATACACATGCACATTTAAATATCGATGAATTTAAGGATGAAATGCCTGAAATACTACAAAGAGCATCCGATAGCGATATCCAAAAGATCATCGTCATCGGGATGAATGCGAAAGCCAACCAACGTGGGATTGAATTAACCCAATATAGTAACCTTTACGCGACCGTTGGGATTCACCCATCGGATGTCAATGAAGGTCTGGATATCGACATGTTACAAGCTCAATTAAAGCACGAAAAAGTGGTTGCTATTGGGGAAATTGGGATAGATTTATATTGGGTTAAAGACAATCTACCACTCCAAATTGAGGTATTTAGAAAACAATTGGATTTAGCCATGGCATTGAACTATCCTGTTGTGATTCACATGCGAGATAGTGCACAAGAGATATATGATGTGGTTAAATCATATCCAGGATTAAAAGGGGTCATGCATTGTTTCAGTGCCGACCTGGACTGGGCGTTGAAGTTTATTGATCTAGGATTCTATATTGGTATTGGTGGACCGGTTACTTTTAAGAATAACTTGACGGCTAAAGAAGTTGCGAAAAGTATTCCAATCGAGCGTTTATTGGTAGAGACCGATAGCCCATATCTAGCACCTACACCACATCGCGGGAAACGAAATGAACCCGCTTATACAAAATTAGTTGTGGCAGAAATCGCTCGTTTAAGAGGCGATTCCATCGAGAATATATCGAATCAAACGTCTCAAAATGCGATGCGTTTGTTTCATATTTAGGAGGTAAAATGATGAAAAAATGGATGATATTCAGTTTATTAACGTTATTTTTATTTACACTTTCGGGATGTTATGAAAGAGAAACTACCGTTTATACATTAGAGGATGTTCAGTCACAAATCACAGAAATTTATGATCAAGTAGCACCGATGACGGTAGCGGTTGTATCCTATGATGAGGCGGATTACGCCATTAAAGTTGGACACGGTTCAGGACTCATTTATGACCGTACAGAAGCTGCAGGCGTTTATACTTATTACGTCATTACAAATTACCATGTCGTAGAATCGCAAGCTTACTTACGCATTTATAATGGTATCAACTATTATAACGCTACCCCTTACGCTGTTCATGAACCAGAAGATTTGGCTTTGGTTACCTTCTCTACACCGGATGATCTCCCCTATTATGGTGTTGATCAATTTTCAGGGAACAAAGTGGTTGAACCGGTGGTCGGTTCATTTGTGATCGCGATTGGTACACCACTCGACTTGGATTTCTTTAACACAGCTACCATTGGTATTGTAGGTAGAACTCGAAATACACGCATTGTTCAACATGACGCCGCAATCAATCCGGGCAACAGTGGTGGACCTTTATTCGATTTGGCTGGTAATCTTCTCGGTTTCAACACTTGGAAACGCACCACAACCGTGACATCTGATGGTGAAATCGCAGTAGATGGTATTGGATTTGCGATATCCATGACGGTTGCAAAATCGGTAATCACCAGCCTAAGAGTGACTCAAACATCGGTTTTTGAATCCGCTAAGATTGGCATCACCGTTATGAATATTAGTGACGCAATCACGGAAAAATTTGAGGGTGTCAGACCCGTTTTCATTGAGGAAACTCAAGAAGCAGGCGTTTATGTCGATTCCATCGTTCCGTTAAGACCAGCGGTTGGTAAATTATTCGTTCATGACATCATCACCCATGTGAATGGTGAAGAGCTAGTCAACCTCGAATCGTTGTCTTTGTTATTGTCAGGAATGAAGTTTGGTGATACACTAAATTTGACAGTAAGAAGATATGTCAATAATCAATTCATTACCGTTTCCGTCAGCATCACCGTTTAGGAGGGCTTTATGACATTTAGTAGTCTATTATTTAAAATCGAAACCGGTCAACCATTGAGTGATAAAGCACTCGATAAAATGGCTAAAAAAATGTATTTAGCACCTTCATCAGCGCGCAGCTTTTTGTATACCTTATGGATTTTAGTGGTTCTATTTTTGTTAGCACTCGCAGCAGTAGATGGGTTAAAACCGTTATCACCACTTGTGGTGTACGTGCTTTCGATTGTGTTGCTTGTTGGATTGGCCTTGTATGCTTTTCTTCCTAAATACATTCGAATTCATCAATATTTAAATGCCGTAGATACCTTTTATGAAACCAAGTTTAGTGGATTAGATCATTATGATTTATACTACATTGGACAACACCGTTCACCCCATGTTAGAACACTGAAATCGAACAAAATATATTTATTGACCGACGGTCACCATCTATTATTTATCGATGATTATTTCAAGGATACTAAGTATGTTCTACCACGTATTTTCGGGGCAGATAAACCGGTGAATCTACGTGTTATTGACGCTGAAAAGAATGATCAATCCCGTGTATTGATCGATATTTCTGAAGTTGAACATTACCTATGTTCTAAACGAGAAGTACCGTTGAATAAGAAGCCAATCAATCCCAAATACACCCGTATATTCGAAACATTTTTAGATCAAGACCCACACATGGATGAACAATACTTCGTCACCTTAAAACTCTATAATGGCGCGGTTTTCCGTTTAGGATATGATGCATATAAAGCGTTGAAGTTCGCCATTCCACTCAAGGATAAAACATGATGAGCGATGTTCAAAAAGTAGCTCAAATTCTGATGGATTATGAATACAAAATTGCATTCGCTGAATCGATGACAGGTGGTGCGTTGGTGTCAGAACTGGTGAAAGTTCCAGGTGTATCTAGTATTTTAGATTATAGTGTGGTTACCTATTCAGAATCGGCCAAAGAACAGATGCTCAATATTCCAAAAATGTTGTTTGATGTTCATGGTGTGGTCTCGAAAGTTGTCGCCATTGAAATGGCTAAAAACATCGCTACTATTGCGAAAGCTGAGGTGGGTGTGGGTATTACAGGCAATGCCGGACCAACCGCACAAACCAACTCTCAAGTAGGTGAGGTATGGTTCGCATTCTTCTACCAAGGAGAGTCTTATAGTTATCACTTACAACTCAAGAATGAAGGCCGTGATGCCATCATTGAACATGCGAAAAAAGTGGTATTTCAAATGTTATTAAAACTGCTTACAAAATAACAAAAAACGTTTGTCATATAGATTTATCTATGATATAATATCAAAGCATGGTTTTTATCGACCATCCTTGCCTGTAGTTCATCTATAGGCCAATAGACCAGAAGGAGGAAATTAGAATGAAGAAATACGAAGTTATGTACATCATTCGTCCTGACCTTGAAAGCGAACAAATCAAGAGCCTAGTTGCTAACTTAAGCAACATCTTCACAGAAAGAGGTTCCGAAGTTTTAGAGCTTAAAGAGATCGGATTGAAAGAGCTAGCGTATGAAATCGGACACATGAAAAAAGGTTATTATGTGTGGAGTCTAGTGAATGCAACCAATGAAGCAATCGCTGAATTCGATCGTGTCATCCGTATTACAGAAACAGTTATTCGCTATATCGTTGTTAAAGACGGCGAATAATAAGGGAGGCGCAATTCAATGCTTAACCGAGTTGTTTTAGTTGGGCGTATAACCAAAGACCCAGAACAAAAAAGAACACAAAGTAACACACCTGTGGTGTCATTTACATTGGCAGTCAATCGTCAGTTTTCCAATGACCAAGGTGAAAAACAAGCAGATTTTATCCAATGCGTTGCATGGTCAAAACAAGCAGAGTTTATGTCTAATTACGTTAGAAAAGGTGCTCTACTTGGCTTAGAAGGCCGTATTCAAACAAGATCGTATGAAACCAATAATGGTGATACACGATATGTCACTGAAGTCGTTTGTGATTCAGTTCAAATCCTTGAAAGTAAGCGCGATGTCGCACCTACACAACCAAGTTACGAACCTGAAGAAGAAGACCCATTCATCAGCAAAGGTAAGAGTCTAGCTACAGAAGAAGATTTACCATTCTAATAGGAGGCTTAGTATGCAACAAAGAGGCGGATTCAAAAGACGTCGTAAAGTGTGCTATTTTACACAAAATAAAGTTGATCATATCGATTTCAAAGATGTTGAACTATTAAAGCGTTTCACTTCCGACAGAGGCAAAATTTTACCTCGTCGTGTGACTGGAACATCAGCTAAATGGCAACGTCCTCTTGCAATCGCGATCAAGCGTGCAAGACATATGGCACTACTTCCATACGTTAAGGAATAATAATACTATAAAGACTTTGTTATCAAAGTCTTTTTTTATTGATAAAATCGCGATTTTTCGATATAATTAAGGAAAGTAGGTGAGGCCATGAGAAGGATTATTGCACTGCTATTATCGATTGCAGGATTGATTACTGCAGGCATCATTGCTTATCAACACGGCGCATTTAACAATATGGATTTCGTGCTCTATTATGCCATCATCATGGCATTTTTTGGCGCAATCGTCATTTCCATTGAGTTCATTTTAAACCACAATCGAAAGCAAAAAATCAAATCATTGAATGCACGTTTAACCGCGTGGTCCAGTTTGTCTTACCATGTGAAACAAATCGGTGATGAAGCATTTAACGAATTACCTATTGGTATATTTTTGTATGATAATGACAATCTAACCGTAAAATGGAGCAATCCATTCGCCAATAAGATTTTCGGATTTGATATTGAAAATGCCTTAGTGGGACAACTCCATGAAGCCTTAGGTACCCTCATTAAAGATCAAGTCGCAGTGACGACATTCGCTGTTGGTGATAAACGCTATGACGCCATCAGCAGTAAAAACAATCAAGCGGTTTATTTGTTTGATGTCACTTCACGTGAAGATATCAAGGACAAATACTTAAAACGTTCTACAGCCTTAGGTGTCATCTATCTAGATAATGTCGAAGAAGCCTTATCGGGATTTGATATATATGAAAAGTCCAATATTCGTGGTGAATATTTAGGGATTATCACAGACTGGATTCAAGAGCATAAGGGCTATTTAAAATTGTATTCAGAAGACCGTATGACAATCGCAATGCACTATGAAGAGTTACAAAAAGTTATGGCGAATAAGTTTGAAATTCTAAACCGTATTCGTGAAGTATCCGCGAAACACCGCATTAGAATCTCGGCTTCGATCGGGATTGCTAGCTGGGAAGTTTCTTTTGAAGAATTGGGTTCACTCGCTCAAAACGCCATTGAATTGGCTGAAAAGCGCGGTGGTGACCAAGCGGTTGTCAATATTCAAAATGAAAAAATCGCCTATTTTGGTGGCAAGTCTAATGCATCTGAAAAGAGTTCTAGGGTCCATGTACGAATTCAATCACAAAACTTTAGAGAACTCATTGAAGCCTCTTCAAATGTCGTTGTCATGGGACATAAGTTCGCCGACATCGACGCGTTAGGTGCGATGATTGGGATTTATAAGATGGTTACCGCATCCAAGAAAGATGTGAAGATTGTCTTTGACCTTCCTGAAGTAGACAACACAGTGAAGAAAATTATTCCGTATATCAAAGAGGAAGCACAACACTTATATGCTCAATTGGATGAATCAAAAAACATCCTAAGATTCATGAACAATGATACTTTATTGGTTATTGTCGATACCCAATCACCGAATATCGTGGCTAATCAAGAAGTCTATAAACAAGCTAAAAAGATTGCATGTATTGACCACCATCGACATGGAGAAAACACATTTGAATCCATCTTTATGTATGTTGAACCATACGCATCCTCTTCTGTAGAATTGGTTGCGGAAATGATGGAATTCTACCAAAAAGACATCGACTTATTGCCGATTGAAGCAACCATCATGTATGGTGGTATCATCGTCGATACGAACGAATTTTCTTACCGCACCGGTACTAGAACGTTTGGTGCGGCAGCTTATCTAAAAGAACATGAGGCGTCCTCTGTTAGGGTAAAAGAATGGTTGAGATTAGACTTAGACCGTACCTTACTCATCAACGAACTGTTAAACAGTGTTCAAGTCATCACCAAGGAGTTTGCTGTCGTAGTGGATGAATCAAATGTGGTTCGTGACCGCGTATTGCTCGCACAAACATCACAAAAAATCCTTGAAATTGAAGGCATCAAAGCCGGATTTACCATTGCGAGAGTCGATGATGAATCGATTGGTATTTCAGCTCGCAGTTATGATGAAATCAATGTCCAAATCATCATGGAAGAATTGGGCGGTGGTGGCCATTTGAACAGCGCTGCCACACAAATTAAAAATCAAACGATTCCAGAAGTATTTGAATCGTTGAAGACGTTACTCTTAAGAGAACACGACGAGGGAGATGAAAGAATGAAAGTCATATTAACTGAAGACGTTAAAGGTAGAGGTAAGAAAGACGACATTATCGATGTTGCGAATGGGTATGGTACCTTCTTACTATCTTCAAACAAAGCCATCCTTGCTTCTGATGACAACATCAAAGCGATTGAAAAGGAAAAACAATTACTCAAAGAACGCGAAGCACAACACCTCGCCCTCATGAATAAGTTGAAACAAGAAATCGAATCCAAATCTGTCAATATCTTTATCAATATTGGCAACGACGGAAAATTGTTTGGTAGTGTCACTACGAAACAAATTGTGGAGTCGTTTGAAGAACAAACCGGTATCCGCTTAGACAAGAAAAAAGTGGAATTGACCTCTGAGATTAACTCGGTAGGTATCTATACAGCAACCGTATCTTTACACAAGGATGTTAAAGCACAATTTGAAATCAACGTATTAGAGAAATAAGGTGAATCCATGAGCCGTATCATGCCATTTAGCCTTGAAGCTGAACAATCGGTTTTGGGGTCGGTATTCCTTAATCCAGCCGTGATGGTTGGTTTAATGGACAAATTGAATGACGAAGATTTTTATGATCGCAGAAATCAAAAAATCTTTTTTGCCTTAAGAAATCTCTATAACCGTGGCGATAAATTGGACTATACCACCGTATCAACTGAACTCGCTCAAATGGGGGCGATGAAAGAGGTTGGTGTAGGTTACTTATCAGAAATTACCGATTTGGTACCCACCACAGCAAACTTAGATGCTTATGTCGATATCGTTAAAGATTACGCACTTAAACGCGCTGTCATCGATGCTGCGACCAAAATCATGGACGATGGCTTCAATGACCAAATTAAGGCTACAGAGTTCATTGATGACGCTGAGAAGAAGATATTCGAACTCGTTAGACGTCGTAAAGCCAGTGAATTCATTCGCATTGATCAAGTGGCACATGAAGTTAAGGAAAAAGCTGAAAGCAGACGAAACAAAGGCGCCCTCACAGGGTTATCCACAGGCTTCTCCATTTTCGACCAAATCACCTCAGGGCTTCAACCCGAAGAATTGATCATCCTCGCGGCTCGCCCATCCATGGGTAAATCTGCGTTCGCGATGAATATCGCATTGAACGTAGCCAAACACAACGCCAATGGGGGTGCATCAGTCGCGGTATTCTCCCTAGAAATGAGCAATGAACAACTCGTTGGTCGTATGTTAGCCAGTGAATCACGCGTTGAAAATAGAAGAATCAAAACCGGTGAATTGACACCAAAAGAGTGGCAATTCGTGGATACTGCGGTGGAATCTTTAGGTAGACTCAATGTCTATTTCGATGATTCATCCGCCATCTCTGTTCAAGACATCCGTTCAAAATGCCGTAAACTTCGTCAAGAAGGTAAATTGGACTTTGTCGTCATCGACTACTTACAGTTGATCAAGGGTGATGAAGGTAAAAACGGTTCTTCCAATGTCAATAGACAGGAAGAAGTTGCGAAAATTTCTCGTCAATTAAAAACCATGGCCAGAGAATTACATATCCCAGTCATGGCCTTATCTCAGTTATCTCGTGGTGTTGAAAAACGTGACGATAAACGTCCCGTCTTAGCGGACTTAAGAGAATCTGGATCGATTGAACAAGATGCCGATATCGTCTTATTCTTATACCGTGATGAGTACTATTCGCATGGTCAAGTGGATAACGGCGAAACTGAACTACAGTTTGCGAAAAACCGTCAAGGTTCCGTTGGCAACGTCTTACTCTACAAATTTGAAAAAGAATATTCAAGGTTCTTACAAATCACACAACGTGATGATGAACCACGAAACTAAAAAAATATCGCATGGCGCGCGCCATGCGATTTTTACTAGTTATCGTCGTCAGATTCTACATCGACCACTTTGCCAAATCTAAACCCTGTGGTCTTAAAAGTCATATAAGCATTCTTTTGTGGGAAGAATAAGGTATTGATGATTGGTATCAACAAGAACATAATCCAAGTTGGGTGCCAGTTATCATACAATAATCCGATGGTGATATAGGCTGCTGTAACCAAAATACCGACCATTTTTCTCGCATCGATTTTACGTTCTACAATGATGTTGGTGAGTGGGACTAAGAAGAACACCAACCACCCTGGATGCCAATAACCAAGGCCAAAACCAAGCCATAAAAATAGCATTAAGGACACGAATGGCATGACTTCCGATAAGCGTTTTAATACATTTCCTGTCAATAATATCCAGGATAATGGTATCAATAAGAAGAAGGTTAAACCCAATTCTAACTTTTCAAAGTATAACCATGCGGTTAAGAATAACAACAAACTAATGAGTGGCATCGCTGCCAATAAACGTCTTTTCATATGATCACTCCCTACACGCATTATAGCACTTTATGCTAAAAATAAAAACCGCTTTTCAGCGGTTATTTAAGTAATTCTGACAACATCCAAATGTGTTTTTGAAGTGCACCACGAGTGGTTGTTAATAAATCCACAGTTACGTCATCTTCAGCTTCCTCAGCCAATTTGATGCCTTCTTTAAGCTCAGCATCCACTTGTCTAAAGTCATTGATGACACTCTTAATCATTTCATCCTTGGTTTCTAATCCAGAAGCTTCTTGTAGGCTTGCTAGTTCTAGGTTGCCTTTAAGGGTTGCGACAGGTTTACCACCAATCATTAAGATTCTTTCAGCAATTTCATCATAAATTTCGGTCACTTGATCATATAATTCTTCAAATTTCGCGTGCAATTGGAAGAATAGTGGACCTTTAACGTACCAGTGGAAGTTGTGTAATTTCGTGTATAAAACAGCGAAATTGGCAACTTCTTTGTTTAATAAATGCTCTAGTTTATTCATATGCTTGCCTCCTTAAGTATCTATTAATATTATACCATATTCGAACAAACATTAGAAATAACCTACATTTTTCGGTTTTCATAGAAAAAAATATCATAATATGATATGATTATTAAGGCTTAGGAGTGAATAACTATGTTTGAAAGATTAGACCTCATACTAAAGAGATATCAAGAAATTACACAATTATTGATGGACCCTGAAATCTCAGCGGACATCAAAAAAATGACGACACTTTTGAAGGAACAACGCTCGATTGAAAAGACCGTTGTCACCTATCAAAACTACTTATCGAAACAAGAACAAATTGAAGGCTTGAAGCTCATGGCAGAAGATAATGACCCAGAAATTTCTGAAATGGCTAACATGGAATTGCTAGACATTGAAAATGCTTTGGTTGAACTTGAAGAAACCCTCAAAATTTTATTATTACCGAAAGACCCAAACGATGACAAAAACGTTATTGTTGAAATCAAAGGGGCGGCCGGTGGTGATGAGGGTAACATTTTTGCGGGAGATTTATACCGCATGTATGCTCGATTTGCTGAAGCCAACCGCTGGAAGATTGAAATGTTGAATGCCGATGAAGGCGCGATGGGTGGATTTACCTCCATCGAATTTATGATTTCCGGCGATAACGTGTACTCATCACTCAAATATGAGTCAGGTGTACACCGTGTTCAACGTGTGCCTGAAACCGAGTCACAAGGCCGTATTCATACCTCTACTGCAACCGTATTGGTCATGCCGGAAGCGGAAGAAGTCGAAATCGATGTCTCATGGAACGATATCCGTGTCGATACCTATAACTCATCCGGTCCAGGGGGACAATCCGTCAACACCACCAAATCCGCTGTCCGATTAACCCACGTACCTACAGGCACTGTGGTTGCCTGCCAAGAAGGTAAATCACAACACGAAAATAAAGACAAAGCATTTAGATTATTAAAGACCAGAATCTACGATGCCATCTTACAAGAACAAAATGAAAAAGAAACCACACAACGCCGTTCATTGGTAGGGCGTGGTGATCGTTCTGAAAAGATTCGCACGTACAACTACCCACAAAATCGTGTTACGGACCACCGTATCAATCTAACTTTACAACGTTTGGATGCCATCATGGAAGGCAGACTTGAATTGGTATTAGAACCACTCCTAAATGAATTCCAACGTAGACAATTGGCTGGCGATCAAGCATGACCTACAAGAGCTTATTAAAAAAAGCTGAGAAACGCATCGAAGAAACCGATCTTGAAACCGAAGCAGCGAAATGGTTATTGATGCACGTCTCGAATCTGACACCATCGGCATTTTATCTCGCCTTTGATCATGAAGTAGACCCAACCGTTGAATCCGAATTTTGGTCAGGCATTGAACGCTATTTATCGTATGTCCCGATTCAACACATCATCGGTTATCAAACCTTTTATGGGTATGATTTCATCGTCAATGAAGATGTCTTAATTCCAAGAAGAGAAACCGAAGAATTGGTTGAACAAGTACTATACTACTATGATGACCATTTTAAAGGTCAAACGATTGATATATGTGATATTGGCACTGGCTCTGGTTGCATCGCCATCACATTGGCCAAAGAAGAACCCAATTTAAACGTGGTTGCTGCTGATATTTCGTCAAAAGCACTTGAAGTAGCTAGAAAGAATAACGAAAAATTAGGGGCGAATGTGCAGTTCTTTGAAGGTGATTTATTATCCCCCCTCAAAGGCAGAATCTTTGATATCATCGTATCCAATCCACCCTATATCCCAAATCAAGAGGATGTGGCTAAAATTGTGAAAACACATGAACCAAATATCGCTTTATTTGGTGGCGATACGGGGATGATTTTCTATGAACGCATATTGAAAGATGCGAAGAACTACCTTAAGAAACCAGGACTCATCGCGTTTGAACATGCCTTTGATAAACGCCAAGCTTTGTTTGATTTAGCGAAACATTATTATCCAACCGCGAACATCATTCAAATGAAGGATTTATCGGGCAAAGATCGAATGACACTCATTGAGGTGAATTAAAATGATGCCGGATGATTATACCTTTGAAGATGGCTTTATGCCAGATGGGTCGATTGTCATTTTTCCAACCGACACCACCTTTGGGATTGCATGTCGTTTGTATGACAATGAAGCCTTAAGACGTATTACCCAACTCAAAAATAATACCCAATTCAATTACGCTGTATTGTGCGACACATTGGTTTCCATCAATGATTTAGCTGTGATAGATCCACGTGCCAAGAAACTCATGATGGCATTTTGGCCGGGACCTTTAACGATCATTTTAAATAGCACTAGACCCCATTATGAGAAGACTGGCGAGAAAAAAATCGCTGTTCGTATTCCAAACCACTCGAGTGCTTTAAGTTTGATTAAGAAAAACGGTCCACTCATAACAACCTCGTTATCTACTGAAGACCAAGACATGCTCATGGATTTGGTAAAAATAAAAGCGAATTTCCAAGACAAAGTCGACTATATATACGAAGAATACAACAATTTTTATTTAAACCTTGGCTCTACAACCATTGATTTAACTGAAAATGATATTCGATTCGTGCGTGTGGGGTCGATCAAAGAGTCCGATATATTAACGGTTGTAAACAATACGAATTACCACATTTAGTGAGGTCCTCAAAGGATACTCACTTTTTCTTTTTGTTGTGCTATAATATGCTTAATGATTCAACCGGGGGCACTATGAAAAAACTTGACCGAACACCATTCAACATGGATAAAAAACCCGTCCGAGAACGACGTGTTTTGATGCCACTAGCATGGGCTTTATCCTTTCCAAGTACATGGAAAAGAAAACTCAAAATCAATAAAGAAAATATGGAAGGTTTGAAACCACCGTATTTATTGCTTTGCACACACCACGCATTCATCGATTTCAAAGTTACAACAGTGGCCACATTTCCGACAAGACTCAATTGGGTTGTCGCGATCGATGGGTTTTTGTTTGGTGAGTATTTACTCAGAAGTGTTGGGGCAATTTGTAAACGCAAGTTCATCAATGATTTAAAACTGGTTAAACATATTAAATACACTTTAGATGACCTCAAAGGGGTTGTAGCACTGTACCCTGAAGCGAGATACTCGCTGATAGGTACAACAGCAATCCTACCGGATTCCTTAGGAAAACTGTGCAAGATGCTCAATGTACCTGTGGTTGTTTTAAATATGCACGGCAATTATTTGACACAACCTCAATGGAATTTAGACATGCGTAAAGTCCCTCTAGCGGCGGACATGACTCAAATCATCTTCCAAGATGAAATCAAAGACCTATCGATCGATGTCATCAATGAACGCATCCGAAAAGCATTCGAATACGATGAATACAAGTGGCAAAAAGAAAACAAAATCAAAATTGATTTCAAAGACCGTATGAAAAATATCCATAAGGTGCTTTATCAATGCCCAAGTTGCTTAACAGAACATCAAATGAATAGTGCTGAAAACCGCATTTGGTGCGAGGCTTGTGGTAAAACCTATGAACAAGATGAATATGGTGTATTGAAAGCCACCACAGGCGATACTGAATTTCCACACATCCCTGACTGGTATGAATTTGAAAGAGAACAAGTCAGACAACAAATTCTAAACGGTACTTATCGTGTTGAAGATGAAGTGCGTATTGAATCCTTACCGAATGCGAAAGGATTTCATGTTTTAGGGGATGGTAAAATGGTACATGATACCCATGGCTTCTGGGTGACAGGCTATTTTGATCCTAACTTTGATCTCATCCGTGAACCCCTTTCTTTATATGGCCTTCACATCGAATATAACTATAAAAATCGTGGGGACGCGATAGATATCTCAACCCCTGATGATTCTTTCTGGATTTTTCCAAAAACCAAGAAAGATATTGTCACCAAGCTCCACTTTGGGGTAGAAGAACTCTACAAATTGGCGAAGAAAAAGGGCTAGATTTTTAGCCCTTTATTTTTTTAGACTGAAACGCTGTGGGTAAGAACAATAATATGATCAATACCAATCCTACCAACGACATCACACCTAGATATGCCACATAGCTCACATCTTCAATCACGAATTGGAATGGACTGCCATTGCCGTAATGTAATAACATATAATCGGTATCGAGGATGAAATTTAGGACATTCGCGAACGCCGCAGATAACAACAACACGAGTAGAGCTTTGGTAAAGTCCAAAAATTTAGGCACATAGGATTTTGACATCGCCAAATAGATGGAAAAGAAAATCATGTTGCCGTGATAAATGAAACTATGGAATGGCAATACTTCAGTGACTGGGAACCATTGATCGGAATTACCTAAGACATTCGATGGGTATAGTAAAACCAACAACCCTGCTAATAAACCGACAGCGTAGGTAAACGGTGTCATAAACCTTGCGAATTTACCTTTACCAAAGGCTACAATCGGCATCACATACAATGAAAAACTGCACAAGTTAAATGGATACATATAGGCACCAATGCTCCCATCGGTTGCAATGGTATACGTATATTTGAATAATTCTAGTGCGATTAAGAGTAAAGCACTCATTCGAAGAATCACTTTTCGATTGACGGATGGTCTTAAAGAGAGCCATAAAAACAAAACGATGAATACAATGGTTACCAATGAACCAGACAAATGTTTCATCCCAAATACTTCGGGTGTTAATATCATAATTTGATTACCTCTATCTACGTAATATGATACAAGGCATTATCAAATAATGCAACACATATTAAATTATGGGATTATTTTAGTGAATTAAAACTATAATGATTCCAAATAATCGATCACTTGAACCGTGCCGAGTATCATCTCAATAAATACTTTATCTTGGTAAACAAACAACGCTGGAACGCCACGCAATGTCACAGGGGGTGTACCCTGTTTTTCCACATCCATTGAAATCATCAAGTAAACTTCATATCGATTTCCACGCCTATTGATGATTTCTACAAAATCAGTTTCAATCGATTTGCAGTCAGGGCATCTTGGTGAATAGTAAAAGACCAAAAATAGCCCATCGGTTATCACGGTGTCAACGTCATACCAGCCTTCGAGATGAAGGGACTCAAGCTCAGCATATGTTTTCGGTTTTGTTGTACAAGCACTTGTTGTCAATACAAACAATAGTGCAATCATAATCGATATTTTTTTCATAGCTTTCTCCAATGAAAAAGGTGCGCGAGCACCTTATTTCGTATAATTGTTTTCGTGGTATTGTAATAAAACTTTCATGACGCGAATCATGTTATTTGTAGAAACGCTTGCACCTGTAAATGTGTCGATTAAATCTGTTTCAGCAATCGGTTTTGTGTTCTTGATGCCACCGGCATAAGTGCCATTGGTAAACACTTCAATGCCATCAAGGTCAGAGGATGTTTTACCAATTAACCATGGGATGAATTGTGTTTCAAATGCTTCTAAAGTAGCTTCAGTTTCAGGTACTGGATTGCTATCCCCCCAGAAACCGGCAGTATAATGACCTGTGCCATCTTCGCCAAATGAAATCATTTGTAATGAACTGTCAGACTTTTTAATTTCAACATAAGCCACTTTCCAATAGTTTACTTCAGGTGCGCGGCATGTACAAGCGACATAAGCGATTTGATACTTCACGTAGTCACGCATTTCATATTCAAATAGAATATATGCTTTGCGTTCTACAACAGTACCATGACCATTCAAGTGATCAAAAGTTAAAATATTGGAAGCTTCTTCAGGTGCTTTTTCTTGGCAACCCATCAAAGTGAATGATGCCAACAAAAGCGCGAGTAAAACAAATAATTTTTTCATCATCAATATCCTTTTTCAATTAAGCTGCTGGTGGGAAAGTGTAAGAACCATCACCGAAGACTTTTGCTGGGCCAGTATAATCACCGATAGCACCTGCATTCCACACATGTTCATAACCAAGATATTCTAAAGCTTCTTTAACGAATCCCGCTCTTGTTCCGCCTGCGCAAAATAAAACGATGTTCATATCTTCATCAAAAAGATTACGTAAAGCTTCTTCATCTTTAATGGCTTCTGGTGTAAATGTCCAACCATCCACTCTTACAAGAATTTGTTCTTGTTCTAAGTATTGGAAGAAAGGAATCATGTGAGAACCTCTAATGTATCCTCCATTCATCTTATCTTGCCAGTTTCTTAAATCCACAAAATCCACATTTGGGTATTCCAAATACTCATCAATGTTTGCCATAGTAATTTCTTCTGGCAATTCGTAAGTTTCTTTCTTTTCGCATGCAGAAAGACCTACGACAGCAAAAAATGCAATCATCAAGACTAATAATTTTTTCATATTCAATTTTCTCCTTTATCGTCTTTTACACCCCCATTATAAAGCGTATTGAAGTATTATACAATAGGGAAAATCATCAAGTAAGCACTTTCATATGCAATGCATTTGCATTTACATAGGTTTTTCATTTTTCAGCATATTTTCATATGAAACTGTGGTTTTTTCTAGTAAAACGTTGTATAAAGCGTTTTTATTCATGTATCATTCAAAAAAATAACGTATGATATATCTTTATGATATAATGATAAAGGCTTTAAGAAAGAAGTGAAATTATGGAAATTAGAAACGTCGCAATCATCGCTCACGTCGACCACGGTAAGACAACGCTCGTCGATGAATTGTTAAAACAATCTGAGCGTAGAAATACACACGAACTCATCCAAGAGCGTGCTATGGACTCCAATGACATCGAAAGAGAACGCGGGATTACCATTCTTGCAAAAAATACCGCGATTGAATATAAGGGTTACCGAATCAACATTTTAGATACCCCAGGTCATGCTGACTTTGGTGGTGAAGTAGAACGTATCATGAACATGGTCGATGCCGTTGTACTGGTTGTCGATGCATATGAAGGCGCGATGCCTCAAACCAGATTCGTATTAAAAAAAGCGTTAGAAGCGAAACTCAAACCCATTGTGGTTATCAATAAAATTGACCGTGCTTTCGCAAGACCACTCGAAGCAGTCAACGAAGTATTGGATTTATTCATTGAGCTCAATGCCGATGAATCCCAATTAGACTTCCCAATCGTATATGCATCAGGCATTAAAGGCTTGGCTTCTTTTGACCACGAGTTCAAAGATGCGAAAAACATGGTTCCTTTGCTAGATACGATCATTAAATATGTACCAGCACCTGCACAAGAAAAAGACTTGCCATTACAATTTCAACCAGCACTGTTAGACTATAACGATTATGTTGGTAGAATTGGGATTGGTAAAATTTATCAAGGCACCATCAAAGTCAATCAAAATGTCAGCTGCATGCGTTTAGATGGCACCATCAAACCATTCAGAGTTCAAAAATTATTCTCATTCTTAGGATTAAACCGTATTGAAGTAGAAGAGGCTTATGCTGGTGACATCGTCGCAATTGCAGGGCTCATTGATATCAACGTTGGTGAAACGGTTTGTGAACAAGGCAAAGAAGTGGCTTTACCGATTTTACACATCGATGAACCAACTGTCCAAATGACATTTGGTACCAATACATCTCCGTTTGCAGGTAAAGAAGGCAAATTCGTTACCGCTTCTAAGATTGAAGAAAGACTCTATAAGGAAACCCAAAAAGACGTTTCATTACGCGTTGAACGTTTAAGTACTAAAGAAGAATGGATCGTCTCTGGTCGTGGTGAATTACATTTAGGTATTTTAATTGAAAACATGCGTCGTGAAGGCTTTGAATTCCAAGTGTCTAGACCACAAGTCATCATTCAAGAAATCGAAGGCGTCAAACATGAACCTTATGAATTCGTACAAGTAGACTGTCCAAACGATGTGGTTGGTACGGTCATTGAAATGTTGGGTGCTCGTAAGGGTGTCATGGGTAACATGATTTCTCACCAAAATCAAACCCGTTTGACTTATACGATGCCAAGCCGTGGATTAATTGGCTTTATGACTGATTTTATGACCGCTACCAAAGGTTACGGGATACTAAACCATTCCTACCTTGAATACCGTCCTGTGGAACACATCGATGTCGGTAATCGCTCTACTGGTGCGTTGGTGTCCTTATTAGAAGGCATGACTACCGCTTACGCCATTGGTCGTCTTGAAGATCGCGGTACGATGTTCATCGAACCTCGCGCATCCGTTTATGAAGGGATGATTGTTGGGGTTGCGAACAAAGAATTCGATTTGGCTGTCAACGTCACTCAAGAAAAACAATTAACGAA
The DNA here is from genome assembly GCF_025742995.1 of Paracholeplasma manati. Classification (NCBI taxonomy): domain Bacteria; kingdom Bacillati; phylum Mycoplasmatota; class Mollicutes; order Acholeplasmatales; family Acholeplasmataceae; genus Paracholeplasma; species Paracholeplasma manati. The sequence goes on from NZ_JAOVQM010000002.1 coordinate 83,820, forward strand.
CATGAGAAGCTCCTCCAAAGACACCACCGTTGTCTTAAAAAGACCACGAGAAATGTCATTAGAAGCTTGTTTGGAATTCATCAATGATGACGAGTTGGTTGAAATCACACCTAAGAATATTCGTTTGAGAAAACGTATTTTAAGAACCAACGAACGTAAAAAGTTTGATAACTATAAATATTAATGCGATATCAAGGCCTTTTTGGTCTTGATATTTTTTTTGAATTAAGACTTTTGTATCTTTAAAGATACAGGAAAAAAATGTTATACTAATCATAATGAATAGGAGAATGTGACTATGATTGCAATCGGCAGTGACCACGCTGGGTATGAACTAAAACAACAACTCATTGCGTATTTTAAAGAAAAGGGAATCCCTTATCAAGATTTTGGGACCGACGGATTGGCTTCAGTAGATTATCCTGATTATGGGATTAAAGTAGGCGAAGCAGTAGTCTCAGGCAATTACGCATTCGGTATTGTCATTTGCGGGACAGGTATTGGCATTTCGATATCCGCTAATAAAGTAAAAGGGGTTAGAGCAGCCCTCATCTATGATGAAAACACCGCTCGTTTAGCAAAACAACACAACAATGCCAATGTGATTGCACTTGGCGGTAGAACCCACCCATTTGAACTAGCAGTGAAATTGGTAGAAACCTTTAGAAATGAAACCTATGAACCTAGACACCAAAAACGTTTAGATAAATTATCCATATATGAAAAGGAGCACTGCAAATGAGCAAAGTCGTTGTTTTAAAACACCCACTGATTGACCATAAAATGGCCAAAATCAGGGATAAGGCTACAGAGACCAAACAATTTAGAGAAACCGTATCCGAAATTGGTATGCTGGTTACTTATGAAATTACCCGTGATTTTGAAACCGTGCCTAAAATGGTTGAAACCCCTATCACCACTACCACAGCATATGTACTTAAAAAACCAGTGGTTATTGTCCCTATTTTAAGGGCTGGTTTAGGGATGGTCGAAGGGATTCACAACATCATTCCTAGTGCACGTATTGGACACGTCGGTGTTTATCGTGACGAAGAAACCTTAGAACCACATGAATATTTCGCGAAGTTTCCACTCGATATCGCAGATTCTGCCGTATTGGTGGTTGACCCTATGTTGGCCACCGGTGGTAGTGCCTCAGCAGCCATCACCATGGTTAAAAGACGTGGTGCAACCGATATTCGATTTGTCGGATTGGTCGGTTGTCCAGAAGGGGTTAAACGACTTCAAAAAGACCATCCAGATGTCGACATTTATCTCGCAGCGATGGATGAACGTCTCAATGAAAAAGGCTATATTGTCCCTGGATTAGGAGACTGTGGTGACCGTTTATTTGGTACTAAATAATGCTATCCAACGCGGTTTATTTTATCACCTTCATAGTATCCTCTGTTTGGATCATTGAAGTGTTAAAAAAAAGCCAATTTGAAAAGGCATTTAAGCCGAATTCAATTTGGCATATCCGATCTTTTTATATCATACTCGCGTTGATTGGTGCACACCTGCTCGCATCCATGGTCGAACGCGTATTTAATCTATTTTAGGTACTTGTACATCGACTACCCCAAGGTCAATGACTTTGGTTTGGTGGTAGGTAGACCTCAATGTATCTACGGTGAGTTCATTGAGGATTAAATCGAGCTCGATGTCCTCACCAAACGTTTTATCAACAATGGTGACAGTATCTTTGGTTTGGTATACAAATGTGTCAAATAATCCATACGGTAAATGCATCTTAACCATGGGTTTTTTGACCAAACTGTATTGGTTGGTTAATTTAACGGCTTCTGCAGCAGCGTTCGTGTAAGCACGAATTAAGCCACCAGCACCCAATTTAATACCACCAAAATAGCGCGTAACTACACACAATACATCGGTTAGTTGATGGTGTTTCAGTACTTCTAGGATAGGGACACCTGCGGTTTTCGCAGGCTCTTTATCATCACTGGATTTAACCTCTTTACCATCACGAATGATGTATGCATAACAATTATGGTTGGCTTCACGTTGGATCAAACGCACGCGCTCTAACGTGGCTTGAGCTTCTTCAACAGAATGCACAATATAAAGCTGACCGATGAATCTAGACTTATCGATCACCAATTCTGTTTTAACTTCGGATTGAATATAATACATTGACTCACCTCATATCTAGGTAGGTAATCCCATGAAAAAGAGATTTCGACATGTTTTATTATACACGCTTTTAAGACCAGTGTTTAGAATTATTGTTTGGTTTAGGTATCGATTTATCGGCAGAAAATACAAAGGGTCAGCAAAGGGACCTTATTTAATCTTGGGGAACCATACGGTTAACTGGGACCCAATATTGTTGGCTATGAGTTTTAGAGAACCCATCTACTTTGTCGCATCCGACATGTTATTTTCGATTCCGGTGATATCCAAGGTTCTATCGTATTTGGTCCAACCCATTCCTAAGGCTAAATATAAAGCCGATACTGAAACCGTAAAAAACATGATTAAAGTGGCTCGTTCAGGAGGGTCTATCGGGATATTCCCTGAAGGCAATCGAACCTTTTCCGGTCGAATCATGTACATGCCTTATTCGATATCAAAATTGATCAAACTATTAAAACTACCGGTATTGTTTTATCGTTTAGAAGGTGGGTACCTCACCAGTCCAAGATGGGCAGTTCACAACCGACGTGGGAAAATGCGTGGTTATGTTAAAACCACATGGACCTATGACGAATATAAGGATTTAACCAACGATGAAATCTATCAATTCGTGGTTGAACAATTGTCCGTAAATGACTTGGATATGCAAGCAGCTAACCCGCGAAGATTCCGCGGTAAACACTACGCAGAATACATCGAAAGGGCGTTTTTCGTATCCCCAGTTACAGACAAGATTGGAACCATTTATTCCGATAAAGACGATATTTTCGAAAAAGGTTCGGACTTACATTACCGAATGAATCACTATGGATTGATTGAGAATATTGGACCGACAAAGCATTATCCAAATACCATTTTATGGTATGACCATCAGGTCAAAGTCGTCGAAACTTTAATTGATCAGCGGGTTGAGACACCGCTCTTCGAAGAAGATGCGAAAGCCTATGAATTATTGAAAAGAAAACAAATCCCCTTGTCTGATACACACATGGTATTGTATACCGACCGTTTCACGTTCACCATCAACGGTGAAGTTCAGACTTGGTTATATCAAGATATTATGCCGGCAGTACAATACTCACACACACTCATCGTTTACCACAAAGAACTGGTTAAAACCTATTTCTTTGTCGGTGATGAACGATTCAACGCATTAAAATACGTGATGTTTGCGAAAACATATCAAAGGAGGGTTCTAAATTATGATTCAGAACTATGAGTCTTTCGCTACTTGGGGGGCCATCATTTATTTCCTCATTCTCTCGGTGTTATTGCTGATTGGCAATGTCATCAGACGTAAAATACCGCTATTCAAAAAATCATTATTACCAACCGCAGTAATTGCAGGTTTATTGGGTTTAGTTTTAAAAGAAGTCGTCTTTAGACCACTGTCAAACGGTGGGACTTTACCCGTCGATTTTGTCGATAAATTCAATCAATTCTTAAACTTAGTAACATACCATACTTTGGCCCTTGGCTTCATCGCGATGGGTTTAAAGGTCAATGAAAAATTAGAGATTAAAACCAACCGTTCCCATGCGTATTATAATGGGATGGTCATCGTCTCCACCTACCTTTTACAAGGGGTGATTGGGATTGGTATGACTTTGTTGTTCGCCTATACATTCATGCCAGCATTTAAGTCCGGACCAGGACTTGCTACGGGTATTCTATTACCATTTGGGTTTGGACAAGGCCCAGGACAAGCAAATAACTTTGGTATCATCTATGAAGCCTTTGATCCAAACGGCTTTGTGGGTGGACAATCTTACGGCTTAGCCATGGCATCGATGGGCTTTATTTGGGCTGCGATTGGTGGGGTATTCTATCTGAACCGTGTTCAAAAGAAACGTGTCACTGGTGAAGAACGTGCACCACAAATGACATCGATTCAAGAAATCAGTGCACCCGATGAAATTCCGGTGGCAGAATCGATTGATAAATTAACCGTCCAAATCGCTTTAATTGTGACAGTATACGGATTAACCTTATTAACGATGTTTGGATTATCAAGATTGGTTGCGCTCAATGAGACCACCTATCGCATGTTAAACTCCTTAATTTGGGGCTTTAACTTCATCTTTGGTATGGTTATCGCTTTATTAGCTAAAAAGTTTTTTGTCTACTTGAGAAAAGTAGGTTGGATGACCAGACAATATCCGAACAACTTTATGTTGAACCGCATCGCAGGTGTTGTATTTGACCTCATGGTAGTCGCATCCATCACCGCGATCAATATGGAAGATTTATCTCAAAATAATATTTGGATTGCGTTCCTATTAATTTCAAGTGTGGGTGGTGCGATCACGATGTTCTACTTACACCATTTGACCAAACGCGTTTACAAACAATACCCACTCGAAGGGTTCTCAGCGATGTATGGTACATTGACGGGTACAGCTTCAACAGGGATTGCTTTACTAAGAGAAGTTGACCCTTATTATAGAACCCCAGCAGCAACCGATTTGGTTACAGGTACCACCACAGCCATCTTATTTGGCTTACCAATATTGTTACTTGCGTCCTATGCCCCACAGGGTATTACACAAGCCATCATCTCATTGGTAATCTTAACAATCCTGTTCGCAGGTTTCGCTGGATTCCTATTTAAAAAGCACTCATTAAAGAAGAAGGCATAGTTTTGCCTTCTTTTTGCACATAAATAAATCATAATTGTTGGATTTTTTTGACTTAGTACGATAAAAATGCTATAATCTCTATCAAGATTGGAGATTTAACACACTATGGAACTACCGCTGATAATTTTATTATTGGTTGTATTATTGATGCTGAGCTCAATGCTCTCCCTTTTTGAGATTGCCATTGAATCGGTAAATAAAACTAAATTAAAATCACTCGCTGATGACGGCTCTTCAAAAGCAAAACGTGTCATCAAACTCTCAGACGACGACGAATCTTTATCGATTTTACACATCGGTTATCAAGTATTCGCTATTTTTGGTACGATTATTTTGGGTTTTTATTGGATTGATAATTTGATTTCAGGGTTATCCAATTGGATGAATTTAGAAGGACGATTCCCTGAAAATATTCAATTTCTTGCTACCCCAACCTATCATCTGCTCGCTATTGTATTGTTGACCTTTGTTTGGATTGTGGTCGTACTCATTTTTGGCTATATCGTACCAAGAAAAGTTGGTATCAAATATAACGAACATTTAAGCATCCGTTTTATTGGCTTTATTGAGTTCAATGTCGCTTTGTTTAGACCCCTATTCGGGTTAGTGGTGTTGTTTTCTAAGGGTATCTTGAAACTGTTCAAAATTCACTATCATGAAGATCTTGATAAAGTATCCGAAGAAGAAATCATATCGTTGATTGAATCGGGTACCGAACATGGCACCATCAATGAAGACGAACAAGAAATGATCTCTTCCGTACTCGAATTTAATGACATCACAGCCGTTGAAATCATGACACCAAGAACCGAAGTTTATATGATAGATATCAATGAATTCAATGAACACACCATCGATGAAATGATTCAGGAAAACTACTCTCGTATCCCTGTTTATGATGACTCACCAGACGACATCATCGGTGTGATATACATCAAAGACGTATTTAGAGAAGCACGTCGCGTCGGTTTTGAAAACGTCGATTTGAAAAAAATCCTCAATAAACCCTATTTTGTCCCAGCTAGAAAGAAAATTGATGCCTTATTTAAGGAACTTCAAGCGGCTAAATCTTATATGGGTATTCTTGTCGATGAATACGGCGGATTCCAAGGGATTGTTACCATTGAAGACCTCATCGAAGAAGTTATGGGGGACATTTATGATGAGTATGATGAAGATATATCCGACATCAAAGAAATCGAACCTAATCGTTATTTAGTAAACGGCCTACTATCGGTTGAAGAGGTGAATGAAGCCTTAAATACGCAAATTCCTGAGGATGATTCGTATGAAACCATTGCTGGATTTATCCTTTCACACATTGGGTATATCCCAGATGTGAAGGACAATATTACCGTTGAAATCGACCATGTGACTCTAAAAGTCGACAAGATGGATGATAAACGAATCGATCAAGTGATCATCACGATCATACCGAAAACTGAAGATAATGAAGAAAACATCGAAGAACAGTCTAATTAAGACTGTTTTTTTCTCGTTTATCAGGGTTATTATGATATAATAAAACAGGTGATAATAATGGACGCTATCAAGCAATCCCTCTATGTAATACGAGCCTTAAAAAAACAAAATTTCGAAGCCTTTTTTGTCGGCGGCTGTGTTCGTGATTTCTTATTAAAACGTGAAACCAATGATGTTGATATCGCAACCGCTGCGAATCCATACAAAGTAATGGACATCACAAAAGCGAAGCCAACTGGCTTGCCATATGGTACCGTAAGCATTCAGAAAGACAAATTAAAAATTGAAATAACCACCTATCGTCGTGATGGTAATTATTTAGACAATCGCCATCCAGATGAAGTGATACCTGTACAAACCATCGAAGAAGACGTGAAAAGACGTGACTTTACGATCAATGGTTTGGCAATGAATGACGCCTATCAAATCTTCGATTATGTGGGTGGAAAAGAAGACCTAAGATTGAAAATTATACGTGCCATCGGCAACCCCGATGAACGTTTTCAAGAAGATAGTTTACGCATATTAAGAGCAGCTTATTTCCAATCAAAACTAGGGTTCCAAATTGAAAAGGAAACCCGTTTAAGCATGGCTAAAAACAAGGATTTAATCTTGAATTTACCAAATGAACGCGTATTTACCGAGCTGATTAAACTCTTAAAAGAGCCACATCAGTTGAACGCACTGAAGACCTTGGATACCTCTGGGATTTCAACCGTCTTACCAGGACTCGATAAAGGCATTCGATTTGTCGTTGAAAACATGAAAGAACCTTTATTCATTGACGCATTCTTTGGGTTATGTTTTAGCTTGAATGGCTCCGTTCCATCGGCTTGGAAATTTTCCAATATCGCGAGATTAAAATATGAAAAAGTGGTTGAATTGGTGAATCGAAACCAGCCATTATCGAATGTAGATTTATTCACCCAAGGGTTAGAAATCGCCTTACTTACGAATAAAGTGTCTTTCCTATTGGGCAAATCATCCAATCAAAAACGAGCGCTTGAAGAACGTTTCCAACAACTGCCCATCAAGAGTGCGTTAGATTTAAAACTGAGAGGTTCAGACCTCATCAGTATCACCAATAAAAAACAAGGGGCTTGGGTATCCAAAGCCATTGATGACATGGTCATCGCAGTCCTTGAAAACCGTGTTCAAAATGACTACGAAGCGCTAAAGGCGTATGTCTTACAGAAAGAGGTAAAGCATGAAAAGTGATTTCTTTTCTTACCTAGACGGGTTTAACTTAGTCACCATCATGGTGCCAAAACCCATCGATAATGATCACAAAAAATTTATCCTCGAGAGCGGCGTTCAAAAGATTGCTTTAACGATTGTTAAAATGCAAAACATCGGCGCTGAAACCAAATATTCTTGTGCCATCAACGATACGATTTTCCTCAATCAAAACTATATGGTTTTCGATGAATCGAGAAACCAATCATTCTTAAGAACAGGACAAATCGTACGTACCGAATTATTTGACATGATGTATGATTATGATGGTGATGATTTAGGGGTAACCTATAGCGAAAGTCAAACTACTTTTAAACTATGGACACCTGTTGCAAAAGAAGTGGAACTCGAACTCATTGAACTCAAAGGTATCAAACAATTCATCGATTTGAGATATCAAGAACTGGGTATTTGGTCAGTGACTATTTTCGGTAATCTCGAAGGCTATAAATATAGATACAAAGTTAGAGTCAATGAAATATTTAAAACGACCACAGACCCATATGCAATCGCCTCTTCAGCGAATGGCACGTATAACTACGTGGTCAATCCGGATAAATTCTATGCATTTAAACATGCAAAACCAGAGTTTTCTGGCCGAAAAGTGGATGCGGTTCTATATGAAACATCGATTCGTGATTTCACCATAGGTAGTTCTTCTAAGGCTACCCAAAAGGGTTTATACCGAGGATTTATTGAAGACCTACCAAATGAAGGTGTTCAACATATGGTCGACTTGGGTATAACCCACGTCCAATTGATGCCTGTATACGATTTCGAAGGCACGGACGAAATTAAGAAGAATGAACTTTATAACTGGGGCTATAACCCTTCTCAATACAATGTACCAGAAGGTTGGTTCTCAGCCAATCCCGATGATCCATATGAACGTATCAATGAACTTCGTGAAGTTGTGGATACCCTTCATGGTAAAGGTCTACGTGTGAACATGGATGTGGTGTATAACCACGTATTTAACATGGGGACTTTCCCATTTGAAAAATTGGTTCCAGGCTATTTTTTCCGTTTTGATGACAAAGGCATTCGCACCGAAGTTTCCGGTTGTGGAAATGACATCGCATCGGAACGCCCTATGATGCAAAAATTCATTTTAAATTCCATCAAATGGTGGATGAATACCTACCATATCGATGGCTTTAGATTTGACTTAATGGGACTACTTGACATCGAAACGATGAATAAGGTCGATAGTCTGGTACGCTCGATTGACCCAGCGGCATTCGTCTACGGCGAAGGTTGGAACATGGCCAATACGTTACCACCTGAAAAACGTGCACACATGGGCAATCAACAATTCATGCCATTCATTGCACATTTCAATGACGCATTTAGAGAAGCCATTAAGGGTGGTACATTCTCATCCACACTCGGGTTCGCGATGGGTGGAAAGGTATCCAATGCTGACTTATTCTATCTGTTTACAGGTAGCGCGGTCGATCAATACCGTTTCTTCAATCCAAATCAATCCATCAATTATATTGAATGTCATGATAACCATACGTTCTATGATCGTGCTAAAGTATTGAATCCGAACTTTACCGACGCAGAAATCAAAGATTATGCCCGTTTAGGACTCAGCTTTATCTTGTTATCACAAGGGGTGCCATTCATCCATGCAGGACAAGAATTCTTGAGAACCAAACAAGGGGTAGAGAACTCATATAAATCACCAGACGCTATCAATCAAGTCGATTGGACATTGCGTGAAAAGCATTTAGATTTGGTTCAAACGGTTAAGGATCTGATCGAGATTCGCAAGACTTATAAAGTCTTCCGATTGAGACAAGTCGCAGACATCAAGCAATCGATTCGAATTGCTGAACAAAGCGTTCAAACCTCCACAGTTTCATTCACTTTGAACGGTCTTAATCAGACCATCCGCGTGTTTTTCAAAAATAACTATATCGATGAGCTATTACCGGTAGGTGAAGGCTATAAAGTCATTTTTAACGGTCATAACAAGGTGGATGAAGTCGTGACTTCCTATGTTGTAAAACAACCAGGCGCGTATATTTTCGTAAAGGAGAACTAACATGGAATTTAATGCAAAAGTAGACAATATGAATGTCGGTTCGGACTTTCAAAATATCAATGTCACCTTGGTGAATGGCGATAAAAAAAATTTAAAGTTAACCGATGAACAAGCAAGAAAAATTGAGTTGGGTAAAACCTATCATTTTGAAGTGGAATCTTACTTAAAAGATGAGAAAGAACAATTCAAAGTGTTATCCTTTGTGGGTATTTTTGAATACATCCAAGACCCTGTTCAACTCAAAGAAGAACTTCGTAACTTTTATGAATACGCACCTGTGGACATGAAAGTATTACGCGATAGTATCCATAGCTATATGAACGCGATTGAAAACAAAGTTTTGAGCGATATCACAAAAGCGATTTTCAAACAATACGAACATAGTTTTTTCATGTTCCCAGCGGCGGTACGTTTCCATCACGCCTATATCGGTGGGTTAGCGTATCATACCAAAGTGATGTTGGATACAGCGAAACAATTCGCAGACATCTATCCGTATTTAAACAAAGACCTATTATATAGCGGAATCCTCTTACATGACATTTGTAAGGTGGATGAATTGAATGGGTTTGAAGGCGGCGAATACACCTTAGAAGGTCAATTGATTGGCCATTTGGTGATGGCCTCTATCAAAGTCGCAGAAACCGCTAAAACATTGGGTTATGAGAAGGAAGAAGCTGTATTGGTTTTAAATCATATCTTGTTATCTCATCATGGTTTACCTAATTTCGGCGCTGCACGCAAACCAGCTACCGCAGAAGCCATGCTCATCTGGTACATCGATACCATTGATTCTAAATTCACAGTACTTGGCGAAGAACTTGAAAAAACCCAACCAGGGGATTTCACCCAAGGCATCGCCGTACTGGATAAGACTCGATTTTATAAAACCAAACTATAGTAAAAACAGTTAGTGAATCAATATCACTAGCTGTTTTTTCATTTTTTATAGTAATAAATAGTATCTAAATATCGAAAAAAAGAGGACTGTTGAGGTCCTCTTTTACATCAGTAATTAGTTTTGATGTGGGAAACTTGTCCACCAGTCACCATAAACTTCATTGAATTCGACATTGTCAAATACATAAGAGAAGAATTGGTCTTGGTTGATTTCAACTAATCTTTCAGCTTTTACATTGTTTTCTGCAGAAGCAAAGTTATAGTTGGTTGAATCTAACAATCTATAAAGAAGGTTTAATTGGTTTTGTGACCCAGTATACTTCGCATAGACTGGTGCGAAATAGGCAGTGATTGCTGAAGAAACATTGGATGGTAAGTTTTCAACACCATATTCAGAATCCACTTCATTTAGATAAATTTGAACTTGATTTGCAGAGATTGCATCAGAATCACTGTATGCATTTAGGTAATATTTTTCACCAGCTGCATCGGTATATTCGATGTGTTCGTAAATCATGTATTCATCACTATCGTTCGCTTTGGAGTCATCATCAGCTGTGAATTGTGCACTGCTGGATACTGAACCACCGGTTGCTAAGATTAAATGCCATCCGAATGCAGTTTCTAAGACTTGTGTGTAGTCTGCAGGGGAGGATTGTAACCATTGGCTAGGGAAACTGTTGTTTGCGTCATATTCAGCTTTAACTTGTGCATAAATTTCTTTAGCACCTGCATAGAATGCATCGTCAAGCTTCGATGTTGAACCAATTGTATTTGTTGAGTTTGTGATTGCTGATAAGTTTTCAAACTTGAGGTTTAGACCTGCAGATTTGTATTCTGACCATTTGCATTCAGGGGTAACATCTAGTGGTGGAACTGTACAAGATTGTGGTGCAATTCTACCAGCAGTATTGTATTCTTCAACGATGGCATTTAAACCAGTAGAGATTGAAGAGTATGTCAATGCTTTGTCATGAATGGTAACCATGAATTCTACCAATAGAGCTTGGAAGTCAGCCAATTCTTGTGCATCTAATGTGTCGAAGTATTCAGCTGGATCATCCGGGCTGTCATTTTCATCCATATCAACATAAACTAGTAAGTGTGAAGAAGATAATGAGAAATATTGTTCTCTTAAACGGTTCGCATAATCTGCTAATGTTTGATAAATAGAGTCACCATATTGTGCTTCAAGGTCTTTGAGGTAAGCATCTTCTAATGCAGCTGCAACATATACGTTTTGAATGGCTTCATCGATAGAAGTTGCGCGGAATGCTAACATTAAGAAGTTCTTTCTACCCATCGATGCTGGATAACCAGAGGATGCGTAGTAGTCTTGACCAAATTGCTTGATGATGGTTTCAATATTCTTACGATATTCATCCATCTTTTCATCGGTAATAGTATCTACATAATCAGAAGCCTTAAGTGTTTGACGAATAGCCATATCGATTGCTACAGAAACACCAAGTCTCTTTTCAAGTTGTGCATAGAATGCATCAACAGTAATTTCAGTATCATTCACTTTAGCGATTAAAGTCTTACTGGACTTAGAAGCTAATTTAACTTCACTGAAGCTTTGTGCTAAGTATAATTGAACCAATTCGTCATAAATGACAACATCAGCTTCATTTAATCTTTCAGTAGCTTTTGTAGAAATATAAGAAGTGGTTAATTTTGCATCGAACACTTCATCATAAATTTCTTCTGCTTTAGCAGTTAATTGACCAGCTTCGTTATAAACGATGAATTCTTCATCTTCATCCATCCATTCAAGAACGGCTTCGTTATGGTCTTTAAGCTTATAAACTAAGAAATAGTTAGAACCGCTTAAACGTGGGCTTGCTGTAAATCTGGTTTCACCTTCAGCAGTTCCAAGTGTGTTGTAAATATAAGTACGTAGGCTTGTGTTTGTGAAGTCTTCGTATGCTTTTGTAAATGGAACATTGTCCAAATCAGCTAGAATGCTATCAACAGTGTAGTTTGTATTTACTGGATCACGGAAACTGTAAATGTAGTTGTAAATTTCTAAGAATTTTACAAGGGTTTCATCTTGAGTTAATGCTACATCGGAATCAGAACCTGCATCTGGATTGATGGAGTATTTGTCGTAGAACTTACGATAATCTGCTTCGCTAATCGAACCTGTATTTGCGATACCTAGGTCAGATAATGCAGTTGCTGCACGTCCAGTTACCACACTTACTCTTGGGTCTTGGAGTACATATAATTGGCTTCTGTAAGCCTTTAAGTTAAATCTACGTAATGTCGCGTTTGCTTCATTAAGGTTTACGAAACGAATGGTGATTGCACTCACATCGTAATTGTTTTTAACGCTGTTATCGAAGTATGTAGCTAAATCTTCGTCGATGTCGATGTAGCTTGAAGAATCTTTATCTTCAACTTCTTCTAATAAGATTTCTCTTGCATAAATCTTTTTAGCAACGTTAAGTTTATAGTAATCTAGAATAGCTGCGCTGTGGTTTTCGAAATCAACAACATCGATATCGCCTTCAGTTACAGTCGCGTTAGCTAGATAGAATGAATCCACGAATGATTTCACTTTTGTGCTAATTGTTTTCGAATCTAAATCCTTCAATTCTTCCATATCAGAAGTACCGAAAATTGCTTCATTAGCAAAATTTAATAAATCTTCAGCATAAGTTGCAGGGTTTGCTTCGATCATTGCTAATTCGTCAGCATATAAGGTTTTTTCAATCATTTCGACTAAGACTGAAGAACTACTTAAACGCATTTCTTGATACAATTGTTTTTCAGTGATGCTATACCCGTCTCCACTTAGATAGACCGTGCTTCCAAGGCTACCGTAAGGGGTGGATAATGAGTCGCTACCGCATGCGGCAAGCGTAACTGCAAAAGTCGTAAGTAGGACTAAAGCAGCTAATTTCTTAATGAGATTAGTTTTATTCACAATGTTCACTCCTTGAATTTTAATCACAAGCACTATTAATATAACACACATATATGGGGTTTGCAATCGTTTTTATGTGTTTTCACAATCTCACACAAAACCTTTAATATGAAATATTAGGTAATTAGGTAAGCCTTCATGTTATAATGATTTTGGTGATATTTTGAGACTCTATTCTATCGCAAGTGGTTCCAGTGGAAATGCCACTTATATTGAACATGAAAATTTAAGAATATTGGTCGATGCAGGCATTAGCTTTAAGAAATTAAGCAACGCCTTGTTAAGTGAGAATTTAAGTGCCCTACATTTAACCCATGTACTGGTCACGCATGAGCATATCGATCATATCAGAGGAATGGAAACCCTATTTAATAATATAAATGTACCGATATACACTTCATTTGGTACAGCAAAGTCGATGAAATACCTCGAAAATGACAAGTTTGCAGATAAGGTACGTATTATTGAGGCATTTTCTCCATTCAGTATTGGCAGTTTAACCATTACACCCATTCCGTTATCACACGATGCGGCTGAACCTTTGGGGTTTATTTTCGAAACTAAAAACATCAAATTAGGATATGTTACCGACACAGGCTACATCAGGGAAGGTTTAATTGAACCATTAACCAATTGTGACTTTTATTATTTTGAAGCCAACCATGACCCAGTGATGTTGAAAAACTCTAATCGTCCGTATCCAACCATCCATAGAATTTTAACCGAACGTGGTCATTTATCAAATGAAGACTCTGCCTACTATTTGTCAAAAATGATTGGACCAAGAACTAAAGGTGTCATCATGGCACACATTTCAGATGAATGTAATACCATTGACAAAATTAGATCAACCTATCAAACTGTATTTAAAGCAAACCAAAAGTCTTTCGATACTTTAAAGGTATATTATGCATCTCAAACACCGCTTGAGGTGATTGAATTATGAAATTAACGTTGATTTGTGTCGGAAAAATGAAACAAACCTATCTAAAAGACGCTATTCAAGACTATGTCAAACAAATGCCCTATCCTTTTGAAATAGTTGAAGTTCAGGATGAAAAAGAATCGAGTGGAATGGTAATTGAGGAGAAGCGAATTCTTTCTAAAGTGAATCCAAATGATTTCGTTATTGGTCTGGCAATCAAAGGTGACATGTTGTCCTCCGAGCAATTCGCAGATAAGCTCGATCGATGGATGACCTACGATAAAAAGGATTTGACTTTCATCATTGGTGGTTCATATGGATTTAGCGAAGCCGTTTATCAACGATGCAATTACTTATTATCGTTCTCAAAGATGACATTTCCTCACCAATTGATGCGTCTCATTCTTGTTGAACAAATCTATCGTGGGTTTCAAATTTTGAAGAATCATCCTTATCACAAATAGAAACCACAGTACAGTGGTTTTATTTATAGAAAACTGTCTTTACTATGTAAAAAGGTAAAAATCATTATATATTATGCATATAAAAATACGGATAAAAATAATAAAAAAGCATATTATATAATTTTAATGAAAGGTGAGAAAAAATGTATAAATATCTAATCTGGGATTTTAATGGTACCATCTTAGATGACTTAGAACTATGCCTAGATTTATTAAATGTGATGTTAGAAAAACAAAACAAACCCAAACTTGATGTGCCTGCCTATAAGCATGTATTTGGTTTTCCAATCAAAGATTACTATATTCAAGCGGGATTAACTTTTGATTCTTGGTCTTTCGATCAAATGAGTCAGTTTTTCATTGAAAGATATCAACCGGCCAGTTTTGAATGTCAAATTCATAAAGGTGTCATCGAAACCTTACAAGCCAGCATCCAAATGGGGTTAAAAAACATTATTTTATCGGCTTCACAAACAGATAACTTGATTGAACAAACTAAGATTTTAAATATCTTCCAGTATTTTGATTATATTATTGGTACCGATAATATCAAAGGTCAAGGCAAAATTGAACGTGGCATTCAACTGATGAAAGAAACGGGGATTGACCCTAACTCCTGTCTTTATGTAGGTGATACCATTCATGATGCCGAAGTAGCGAAGGCATTGGGTGTAAAAGTATTATTGTATACTGGTGGACATCAATCTGAAGCACGCTTAAGAACTGTAAATGAAAGAATTATTTATGAAATTAGTGATATAATTAATGTTATAAAGGGGTGAGTTTTCCTATGAAATTCATTAAGGGTTTTAAAACGTTTATCAGTAGAGGTAATGTATTGGATTTGGCTGTTGGGGTCATCATGGCAACCGCGTTTGGTAAGATTGTCACATCTGTCATCAATGACATTTTATTCCCGTTGATTGCTGCATTATTAGGCGAAGCTGATTTTAAAGACTTGGTTTGGCGTGTTAGACAAATCGGAACCGACGCGATTACAGGTGATCCAATTTATGCGACAGTTAAATATGGTAACTTTATTCAAGTGACATTTGAATTCTTGTTGATTGCCTTATTCATTTATATTGTTGTCGTTCAAATCGTAAAAGGTCAAGCTAGAAAAGAACGTCTTGCTGAAGAAGAACGTATTCGAAAAGAAAAAGAAGCAAAAGATAATCCTCAACCGGTTGTAAGACCTGAGGATATCCTATTATTAGAAGAAATCAGAGACTTATTAAAGAAAAATAGCACGAAGTAAGTGCTTTTTTCATAGAGGGAGTTTATATGGATAAAAATCTTTTTAAACAAAAAGTATATGACCAAGGTAGAGACCTTGAAGTAGCTATTTTCAACACTTTGTTTGAAGGTGATGAAAGAGAAATGGTTGCATATGCGTTATCAATTTTCCAAAACAAGGATGGTGGTTTTGGGCACGGACTAGAACCGGATTCAACCAATCCCAATTCTTCACCATTTCAAACATCGGTTGCTCTTGAAATTTTATGTGATGTTGGCTTTCGAGATGATAACCTAGATGAGTACACCAAGGATCTCATTAATCGTGCTTTTAAATACTTGTTAAAAACACTTGAAAATGATTATTGGCCATCCACGGTACCATCCAACAATGATTTCCCATGTGCGATATGGTGGATGCATGACCCAAACAAAAAACAGACCATTAATCCGACTGGCAGTATTTTAGGATCCACATTATTACTTGCAAATAAATCCACCAATGGATATAAAACTGCTCTGACACAAGCCATTCAACATTTAAAACGATATTTGAATGAACCATGTCATGAGAAACATGATTTGGCTGTTCTTGCTAGACTATACCATGCACTCAAAGAAGTAGAACCTCAGTGTGAGCTCTTAGGTGCATTCAAAGAGAAATTATTTAAAGAAATACAAGAATCTATAGATCCTGTTGACCAATGGAAAGGGTATGCGACCATGCCTTTTGATTTCCCTCTAGACGATGACAACTATGGTATTGATCCGACTATCCTATCAGCATCGGTGGATTATTTAAAGAGAACACTAAAGAACAACTATTGGGAACCTTCATGGCAATGGTACAAAGATGAAGATACCTTCGAAATCCAATCCATCAAATGGCATGGTATATTAATTAATAAATTCTTATCGTACATCTCACATATTCAAAAATAGATTGTATTTGAAGCATTTCTGTGATAATATATTTTCAAAAAGAAGGCTTGATTTATATGCAAACGACTCAAATTAGATTTTCCTATTACTATTATTATATTTAAAGGAATGCAAACACATTCCTTTTTATTGGTGAACATAATAGGAAATGTGCTAATTGATGAACTTCTTATCCTTAGGACATTCCTAAGGATTTTTTATTTTTTAAAGGAGAGAACAACCATGATTGTACAAATGAAACCCCAAGCAACAAAAGAGCAGTTTAAACGTATTTCTGATTTTTTAGTATCCAAAGGCTTTGGTATTAAGGATGCGTCTTCAGACACGAATATAGTGTTTGGGATCATTGGGGATACCAAGAGTTTAAATCCAACTGACTTAGAAGCATTCGAAGGTGTCTTCCAAGTCACACGAGTTTCGACCCCTTATAAATTGGCTAGCCGATCATTTAAGAGAGAAGACACCATCATCAAAGTTAGAGAAAACATATTTATTGGTGGTGATCAATTTGTCGTTATGGCAGGACCATGTTCAATAGAGTCTTTTGAAAACACCGATGAAATTGCAAAAGCGGTCAAAGCATCCGGTGCCACCATTTTGCGTGGTGGAGCATTCAAGCCTAGAACCAGTCCATATGCTTTCCAAGGGATGGGACTAGAAGGTTTAAAAATCATGCGTGAAGTAGCCGACAAATATGACTTAGCGGTTGTCTCTGAAATCATGAGTGAAGATATGATTGAAGCATTTGAACCATATGTCGATATTTACCAACTTGGTGCACGCAACATGCAAAACTTCCACCTGCTAAAACAACTAGGTGCGAGAACCAAAAAACCAATTCTATTGAAACGTGGTCTATCAGCAACCATCGAAGAATGGTTAATGAGTGCGGAATACATCATGGCTTCAGGCAATGAGAATGTCATCTTGTGTGAACGTGGGATACGCACATTTGAAAAATATACCCGTAATACTTTAGATATCAGTGCCGTACTCGCAATTAAAGAATTATCACATTTACCAGTCATCATTGACCCTTCACACGCAGCTGGTAAATACTCCATGATTGAAAAATTATCGATGGCGAGTTACGCAGTAGGTGCGGATGGACTCATTGTAGAAGTACACCCAGATCCTGAACACGCCATGAGCGATGGGGCACAATCACTTAAGCTTGAAAAGTTTGACCACATGATGAAAGAACTTAATAAGCTCTCTGATGTCCTCGACAAAAAAATAAAATGAAAATCTTCATTGCGGGATTAGGCCTCATTGGGGGAAGTTACGCTGAAGGGTTAACCCAAAAAGGGTATGAAGTATATGGGTACAACAGAACCAAAGAATCCGAATTGATTGCTATTGAAAGAGGCTATATTAAAGATGCAGGACTAAAATACCTACCACTTTGTGAAGTGGTTATTTTAGGTTTCTATCCACAACTCAATGTAACGTTTTTAAATGAACACAAACATTTATTGAAACCTGGTCATATCATTACGGACGTTGCAGGTACCAAAGTAGAAATGATTCCTCAGATAGAGGCTATATTACCAAAGGGTGTGTCCTATGTATCTCACCACCCAATGGCTGGTAGAGAAACCAGAGGGATAGAACGAGCGGACTGCAATATGTTCAAAGGTGCAAACTTCTTGATTACACCTTCTGCACATTCAACTTTAGAGAGTATTGAAGTTATAAAACAACTCGGTAGAGATTTGGCATTTAAGAAAATAACCATCATTGATCCTAAACGTCACGATCAACTCATCGGATTCACTTCTCAGTTACCACATGCCATGGCGGTAGCTTTGGTGAATAGTGATGCATATGAAGAGACTTCAAGCTTCACTGGGGATTCATTTCGTGATTTAACCAGAATCGCTATGATCAATGAAGTTTTATGGACAGAGCTCTTTTTTGAGAATAAGACCATATTGATTGATGAAATAGAGAAGTTTGAACGTGAGCTAGACAAAATCAAACAAGCGCTTAACGATAATGACAAAGTATCTCTAGCAAACTTGTTCATTCAATCTACCAAAAAAAGGAGTGGTTTCTAATGAGAATACAAATGAGTTTAGAAAAACAATCATATGACATATTATTAGACCACAAAGCGATTTTACAGTTGCCATATGAAATTAAAAATATCTATAAAGGACAAAAAGTTTTTATCGTAACAGATGAAAATGTATACAAGTTCTACGCTAATACACTCAAGTCGTTATTGGCAGAGTTTAACGTCTCATTTGTCGTGGTTGCTCCAGGAGAACAGGCAAAATCATTGGCCATTTATGAATCTGTTATCGATACTTTGATGGAACAAGATATGAAGCGTTCAGACTTGTTGATTGCATTTGGTGGTGGTGTCATTGGTGATTTGGTGGGTTTCGTAGCCTCTACTATGTATAGAGGTGTACCATACATACAAATTCCTACCACATTATTAGCACAAGTAGACTCATCGGTTGGCGGGAAAACCGCTATAAATAGCCATAAAGGAAAAAATATGATTGGTACATTTTATCAACCAAAGCTTGTCATTATCGATCCAGATTTTTTAAGAACATTACCAAATTTTGAATACAAAAATGGGATGGCTGAAGTGATAAAATCAGCTTATATCGGGGATGTCGTTTTACAAGAGAAATTATTCAAAGGCCAAATAAAAACGCTAGAAATGATTGAAAGAGCGATTTTAGTGAAAAGAAACGTAGTACTCAAAGATGAGTTCGACTTAAACGAGCGAATGTTTCTAAATTTCGGACATACGTTTGGTCATGCCCTAGAGAAACAAAGTAATTATGAAATCGCACATGGGTTCGCAGTTGCAGAAGGCATGTTAATGGCAGTCCATATTGGCGAAAAACTAGGTATCACACCTAAACATATTCAAAAAGATTTAAGGATGATTCTTGAAAAATATGACTTAGGTCTATTGAAATCGGATCCAGTAACATTGATAGACGATGTATTCTATGATAAAAAGAACACACATGGTGAGTTAAAAATGATCTTCATCACTGACATAGGAAAACCAGTCATTCAACCAGTATCAAAGGAGGCTCTATATGAATGTTATCATTCACAAGCCTCTAAGTGAAGGCACGCTTGAAGTCGTTCCTAGCAAATCCATTACACATCGCGCATTGATTGCAGCCGCGCTTGCAGAAGGAAGAAGTCTCATCAAGAGACCACTTGAATCCGAAGACACAGAAGCAACAATCAATATGCTTAGAGCGTTGGGTGTTAAGATTGAAAAGACACCTGAAGGAATTGTTGTTGAATCCAATGGTATTCAAAAACCAACAGAAATTTTATTCGCAAATGAGTCTGGTTCTAGTTTAAGATTCTTAGTACCAGTTGCACTTTTGTCGGAAGCTGAAGTTACCTTTGATGGCAAGTCTGGGCTACGAAAAAGACCCATTTCTGAGTATTTAAAGGTATTTGATCAAATGGGCATCGAATATACCCAATTTGGTGAAAATTTACCCATTAAAATAAAGGGCAAAATGGTACCTGGTGAGTACACAATTTCAGGTAACATTTCTAGTCAATTTGTGACTGGTTTACTATACGCTTTACCCCTACTAAAAAGTGACTCAAAACTGATCTTATCGACACCTCTTGAATCAAAGGATTATGTCGATATGACGATATCAATCCAAAGTCAGTTCGGCGTTAAAATTGAAGAAATTGAAAACGGATATTTTATCAAGGGAAATCAAAAATATTGCGAAAAAACGTTTGAAGTATCAGGTGATTTTTCACAAGCTGCATTCCACATTGTCGCAGGAATTTTAGGTGCAAATATCACACTATCCAAAATTGAGCAAAACACCCAGCAAGCGGACGAAAAAATTCTAAATATTGCAAAAATGATGGGCGCTGACATATTTTATGAAAATGGCACCATTAAGCCAATAACAGGTATAACCTACGGTAGAGTGATTGACTTATCACAATGTCCAGATATAGGACCGATAATGGCCGTGCTATGCGCTTTATCGGAAGGCACATCACATATAATTAATGCTTCAAGACTCAGAATTAAGGAATCTGACCGTATTACAGCCATCACAACTGAGCTAAATAAACTTGGTGCGAAGATTAGTGAGACTAAGGATGGCATGATTATCGAGGGTGTTAAAAACTTCAAATCAAATATGAACTTATATTCATGGAATGATCATCGTATCGTGATGGCTTTATCCATAGCCGCCATCAAAACAGATGGACCTATACGTATCACTGGGGCGGAAGCCATTAATAAATCCTATCCCACTTTTTTCGAAGATTATGTTAAACTGAAAGGGGTAATCTCTTATGAATAAACTAGAACAAGCACGTATTAAAATAGATGACATTGATCGACAATTGGCAGAACTGTTTAAGCTGAGAATGCAAGCTGTTCAAGATGTATTGTCTTATAAGAAGGATAATCATCTACCCGTTCTAGACACAATACGCGAATCATCCATGATTGAGAGAAATGTCAGTCGTTTTGATTCCAAGGCACTTGAACTGTACTATGTTCAGTTTTTAAATTCTATTCTAGAGATATCACGAAAGTTTCAGGAGGATCATTATGAATAGATTTGGACTCATTGGTAGAAACATCAGTTATTCGTTATCAAAGAAAATTCATGAAGGTATCGCTCGCATGAATGGTTATCGTTTAGTATATGACATTTATGATTGTGAAACAGAACTCGATGTGGTTGCTAGACTGAATCAATTGCGTCAAGGCTCCATCAAAGGACTCAATGTTACCATACCCTATAAAGAATCCGTCATGAGGTATTGTGATCGTCTTACAGATACAGCAAAAGAAATTGGTGCTGTGAATACCTTGTATATGATCGATAATGAGTTAGTCGGTGATAATACGGATTACTATGGTTTCATCAAACTGTTGAATTTATATCATGTTAACCCCAAAGGCAAAGTGTCATATATCTTAGGATCTGGTGGCGCTGCTAAAGCCGTGAATTATGCCCTTAAAAGTTTAGGTGCAAAACCAGTGGTGGTCTCTAGAGATAAAGAACGCATCAAAGACCAATTTCAATTGGTAGCGAATTATGAAGTGTTGGATATTGTACCCCAAATAGACATCATGGTGAACACCACACCCATTGGCACGTCACCTAGAGGGGATCAAATGCCAGTATCCAAGTCGATTGCACAAAAGACAGTTGTTGCTATCGACCTAATCTATAATCCCAAAGAAACCGCACTTATGAAAACCGCTAGTTTCGGTATCGGTGGTGCAACCATGTTGGTTGGACAAGCCATGAAAGCCCAAGCTATTTGGCTTGACCGTGTCATTGATGAATCCAAAGAAGCGTTTGACGCGTTGGTAGAGGAGATGCATTCATGAACCATTTCGGTACACTATTTTCAGTAAATATATATGGAGAATCTCATGGTAAGGCCGTTGGCATTGTCATCGATGGCATGACACCTGGTATTCTTGTGGATGAAGCATTGTTACTATCGGACTTGAATAGAAGAAAAGCAGGTGCGGTTGGAACGACCAAACGTATCGAGGCGGATGAACCGAACATTTTATCGGGTGTTTATCGTGGTTACACGACAGGGGCACCCATTCATATTCAATTTCAAAATAAGAATACAAGAAGTGAAGACTATCAAAACCTGTTAAAACAACCGCGTCCAGGTCACGCCGATTTTACCAGTTTTATTAAGTATAAAGGCTATGCTGATCAACGTGGTGGTGGACATTTCTCCGGCAGACTAACGACAGGCATTGTCGCTGCAGGGTCTTTTGCGAAAATGTTGTTAAAAGCGAACTTTGAATCTAAATTGGTTCAAGTCGGTGACTTAACAGATATGAACGGTTTGGATGAGTATCTAAAAGAAATCTCCGAAAGTTTTGATTCCGTTGGTGGTATCGTTGAAGTAAATGTGAATGGTCTTGAAGTTGGTATTGGCGAACCTTTCTTTGATTCGGTCGAGTCGAAAATTGCTCATATGGTATTTTCAGTACCGGCCATTAAAGGGATTGAATTTGGTGTAGGCTTTAAAGGTATTGAACTTAAGGGGTCACAATTCAATGATCAAATCATCGATGAATCTGGAACAACCAAAACCAATCACAATGGTGGACTCAATGGTGGTATCACCAATGGGAACACATTGGTTGTTAGGGTATTCGTTAAACCAGCATCCAGCATTTTCCTAAAACAAGATACATTTGACTTTGAATCTAAAACTATCCAAACACTTCAAATCGAAGGTCGTCACGATGCTTGTATTGCTAGACGGGCTGTGGTCGTCATTGAAAATGCGATTGCGATTGCTTTAGCTGATTTATATCTTCAAAAAAAATCAAGGGAGTAATCCCTTTTTTGTTATAATTATATTGGTATCATTATTAAGAATCACATGAATTTAGGTGAATCCAATTGACGAGAATCATCGATATCAAAGGTGTCGGTAAGGCACTTGAACTACAATTTCATGCACATGGGATTTATTCCGCTTATGATCTTTTGATGAAATTCCCTGCTAAGTATCAATCCTTTGAAGAGGATTCTTTGTTGTTGGCTGTAGACAAAACCGAAGTTACTGTGACAGGTTTAGTCATCGATTTACCCAAACTTGTGAATCATAGGGGTAATCTTAAATCTATTCATTTTCACTTATTGGTCGATAACGAAAAGATTAAAGTGGTTGCTTTTAGAAGAGAATATTTAAAAGAAGCATTGACGGAAAATCTATCCATCACGGTCAAAGGTCGCTTCGAGAAAAAGAAAAAACTGATTACCGCAAGTGCAGTTTTATTAAAACCGTTAACCAGTTCATTTAAGCCTATCTATAATCTAGACCCTATCTATGATTCTGTAGTTTCAAAAATCATTAAAACCATATTAGATCAAGGCTTGGTCGATATATATGAAACTTTGCCAAACAAACTCATTCAAGATGAAGGATTAATTTCACGACAATCGCTTGTCCAAAAAATACATTTTCCAAATTCGGATGAAGACATCCAACAAGCTTATTATCGATTGAAGTATGAAGAGGCGTTACTCTTCCAATACAAGATGATGTCTCAAAGATTATTATTAGAAAATGATTCTAAACCCATCAAGCAATATCAATTAGATAAAGTCAAAGCATTCATCGAAACAATTCCATACGCGTTAACCCAAGATCAAAAAGATGCGGTGAACGATATATTTAGAGACTTTAAAAAACCATATCCAACCAAACGTTTGATACAAGGGGATGTTGGTTCTGGTAAGACCATTGTGGTCGCGATAGGGATTATGGGTGCGAAAACAGCAGGCTATCAAAGTGCACTCATGGCGCCAACTGAAATACTAGCAGAACAACACTATCAATATTTTAAGTCCATGTTCAAAGATTTGAACGTCGCTTTACTCACAGGATCAACGAAGAATAAGGCTTTATTAAAAGCACAAATTCTCCGTGGTGATATTGATTTAGTCATTGGTACACACGCTTTAGTGACAGATGATGTATTATTTCATGACTTGGGTTTTGTCATCATTGACGAACAACATCGCTTTGGTGTTGAGACCAGAGAATCTTTGAAAAACAAAGGTATTGCAGATGCGGTTTATTTGACTGCAACGCCAATTCCTAGAACTTTAGCAATCGTCTTATTTGGTGATATGGATGTATCCATCATCAAAGAAAAACCACAAGGACGTAAAGAAATTCAAACCAGATATTTCCAAAAATCACAAGAACACGCGGTGTTTGAACATGTGAAAAAAGAACTTGATTTAGGACATCAAGCATTCTTCATTGCACCATCAATTGACTCTTTAGAACGTGGTGAAAATGTCATCGGTTTGTATGAACGTGTTCAAGCTACTTTTGCAAATTATGATGTGTTTATGTTACACGGCAAATTATCTACTCAAGAAAAAAACGATGTTATTCAGAAATTCTATGAATCCAAAGGAGCTATTCTAGTTTCTACAACTGTGGTAGAAGTCGGTATCGATATGCCTCTCGCAACCATGATGGTGATTTTTGATGGAGAGTATTTTGGATTAAGCCAACTTCACCAATTAAGGGGGCGTGTTGGTAGAAACGACCTTCAAAGCCATTGTTATGTCATATCCGATGAATCTGATATTGAAAGATTATCCTTCTTTTCGAAAACAAACGACGGTTTTCTTTTATCTGAATATGATTTATCGAAACGTGGACCAGGTGAATTTCTTGGTGTAAGACAAAGTGGATTGATTCGATTTGAATATGCAGATATTGGGACAGATTTTGATTTATTCCTAAAAGTTAAAGAAGCTGCGTTATGGATATTAAAAAATGAACGTATCAATCAAACCTTTAGAAAAGTATACAAACTAGATTAAATTGATTTGAACTTAAAAACATTCTCTTTTATAAAAAGAGGGTAAATGCTATAATGAGATAAAATGGGAGGAAAACTCATGATTAAAATTGCGATAGACGCGATGGGCGGCGACAATGCTCCAATTGAAATTGTTAAAGGATGCGATCTTGCATTAGAAGCATATCCAGATATTGAACTTGTATTATTTGGGGATGAACCATCCATCAAATCTCTTTTAAAACACCAAGAAAGAGTTACGGTTGTCCATACCACTGAAATCATCTCCATGGGTGAAAAAGATCCGGTTAAAGCGATTCGTAATAACCGCGATTCATCTATGGTAAAAGCGCTCTATTCAGCGAAGAATGGGGAAACCAGTGCAGTCGTTTCTGCTGGTCCAACACAAGCACTCATTGTGGGTGCACACTTAGTCATTAAACGTATGGAAAAGATGCATCGCGTGGCTTTAGCCCCGATCATCCCGTCGGTTGACCAAAAAGGTAGAATCCTTTTAGACGTCGGGGCGAACATTGAGTTGCGTCCAGAACACATGTTAGAATTGGCGTTATATGCTACCGTCGTTTCCAGAGAATACCTTGGTGTAGATAAACCAACGGTTGCTCTAATGAACATTGGTACTGAAGAAGGTAAAGGCCGAGACCTTGAAAAAGAAACTTTTAAATTATTGAAAGAAAATCCACAGATTAACTTCTTAGGCAATATTGAAGGTAAAGAAATTTTAACGACAGAAGCGAATATCGTGCTTACCGATGGCTATACCGGTAACGTCTTAATGAAGACCATGGAAGGTACTGCTAAAGGCATGGGCAACATGTTGAAAGAAGAAATCAAATCTTCCTTCATGGGAAAAATTGGTTACCTATTCATGAAGAAAAATCTCAAACGTTTCCAAAAACGTATGGATGCTTCAGAAATTGGTGGTGCTATGATTTTTGGAATTAAAGCACCAGTCATCAAAGCACACGGTTCAAGTAACGCACACGCATTTATGAACGCCATTAGACAAGCACGTCAATTTGTATCCAATCAAGTCGTAGAAAAAGTCGAAGTAGCTCTGAAAGACATTATTATAGAAGAAAGCAGTGATTCCAATTAGTACGCTAGAACATAAGCTCGGTATTGAGCTGACGAACAAACAATTATTAACGCAAGCACTCACGCATGCGTCTTATGCAAACGAGCACAATAGTCCAGATAACGAACGCCTAGAGTTTTTAGGCGATGCCGTTATCGGTCTTTTAATGGGTGATTACCTTTTCCACAAAGGTATCCCATCAGAAGGCGAAATGTCTAAAAAACGTGCCCAACTGGTCTGTGAAGAAGCCCTTAATCATTATGCAAAAAAGATCAACCTTGCCCAAGAATTACATTTGGGTAAAGGCGGAGAATTATCCAATGGACGTTTGAATCCATCGATTATAGCAGATGCTTTTGAGGCTATTTTTGGTGCGGTATTTTTGGATCAAGGTTTTGAAGTAGTTAAAGATTTATTTTATCGCGTGGTCATTCCATACCTGGATGAAGTTTATATTAAAGACTATAAATCTACACTACAAGAGTTGGTTCAAACCGATAGAAGAAATATTGCATACCATATGGAAAACCAAAGTGGTCCATCCCATGACCGTGTTTTTACTGTCTCTGTCAGAATGGATGACATCATCCTAGGGGTTGGTGTTGGACGAACCAAAAAAGAAGCAGAACAAAATGCAGCGAGAGAAGCGCTCAACATTCTCGCAAAGGAGTAAACTATGTTTCGTCGATTAATCGAAGATGGTTATCTCAACATCCACAAACTATTATTAAAAGAACAACAACGTCTTGGACTTAAATCTGAAGAGGTTATTTTGTTATCAGCATTATCCTCATTGATTGAAAAAAAGAAAAACACAGTATCCATTACTGCTTTATCCAAAACCATCAATGATAGTGTTTCAAATACAGGTGACTTGTTTACTGACCTCATTAAACGCGGATTCATCACGACTGAACTTGAATTGAAGGCGGATGGCAAAGAAAAAGAAGTATTTACGCTAGAACCACTATTTGATAAGATTAAATCTATTTTTGAAGCTGAAATGAACCAACAAAAAGAGTCAAAAAACGAAAGTGATATCGTTTATATTATTCAAGCGATTGAGAAGGCTTTTGGTCGAGCATTGTCCGCTTTCGATTTAGAGATGGTAAAGGAATGGTTCACTGAAAGTTTTACCAAGCCTCAAATCGAGAATGCCATTCAAGTTACGTTAAACCATCATAAGAAAACTGTCTCATATATAGACCGTGTACTTCGTAGTGATGATCTAAAACCGAGCGAATTAGATGATAAGAAAAAAGCGGCCATCGACAAATTAATTCGAGGTATCAAGTGAATATAACCCATTTTCTCGATACGCTCAATCAAATGTTTCCAGATGCGAAAGCTGAACTCAATTATTCTAATCCGTTTGAACTATTGATTGCGGTTGTGTTGTCAGCGCAGACGACAGACAAAGCCGTAAACAAAGTGACCGAGCAACTGTTTGCAAATTACCCCAATCCAATTGCATTGTCGGAAGCACAATTATCTGATGTCGAAAATATCATTAAGACGATAGGACTCTATCATAACAAAGCTAAAAATATCATCGCGCTCAGTAAAGAACTTGTTGACAAGTATCAAGGTGAAGTACCACATGAACGTGAACAATTAGAATCCCTTCCAGGTGTTGGTCGAAAAACGACCAATGTGGTCATATCGAATGCATTTGGTATTCCTGCACTGGCAGTAGATACCCATGTTGCGAGAATTTCTGTTCGACTAGGTTTAGCGAAAGCTACAGATAATGTATTGGAAATTGAGAAAAAACTCAATCGGAAAATCCCTAAAGAACATTGGTTAAAAGTACATCACCAAATGATATTTTTTGGCAGATATCATTGTTTAGCAAAGAACCCAAAATGTCAATCGTGTCCATTGATAGACGATTGTAAATACAAAGATAAGCAAAAGTGATTTCATTCTAGAAATTACTTTTTTTTGTCAAAAAAATATTTCTTATTTCTTTCAACATGTGATAATATTATTTCTGGAAATTTTATAAAAAGGAAAGGAATGAATTTGTATTAATCACTTAAAACTGGTCGATAAGGCCAACAAGAAGCTTTTTAAAGACGAAGAACCCAATATTAAAATTGGGGCGACCATTAAATTAAAACGAAAGGAACAAAACAAGACACTTAGTGAAGTATCAGAAAAGGCAGGGGTATCCCTCTCATTCATTAGTAAAATTGAAAACGATCAAATCAGGGCGAATCTTAATCACATTAAAGGGATACTTGATGATTTAGACATTAACGAAACCATTTTTCAAACGTCTCAAGATATGAATAAGTGGTATGAAGATTTATTAGATTATCTTTTGGATTTGGGAGATCCAAATATATCTTTTAAACCAATCACCGAAACAAGGGATGATTTCCAAAGTAAAATCATAGATTTGGCAGTAAACATTAAGCTTGGATACTATGGTAAATCAGAACAACATATTACTGCATTGATCACAGCTATCGATACCATGAAGCCCATAGAGGTTGCGATATTTCTACTAATTGTGTCGGAATATTACTATCAGACCGATGACTATTTCAAAGCAGCGGATTTACTTAAAATCATCATTAGAAAAGAGTTCGTACATGTAAAAATCAATCTATGGCTACATGAACAACTGTTTAAGTTATCTCTTTGTTCTAAAAATGAACATTATGTGAGTAAAATATTTCATAACCTACAAAAGATGTACTTAACATACAATTTATATGGTAAATCAACTGAAAAAAGAATGGAATACATAAAATATTGTGCATATATTATGGATGAAAGATTTTTTAAAGATTTACTTAGTTTTGATCATCACATCGAACATCAACATGCACAATTACTTCAGTTATTCCTTTGTCAAAAACTGAGTTTACTCAAGCAATCTTTAGAACCATTTACAGGTATTGATAGGTTTGATTTATTGTTCGCGCTGTATCACCATGAAATGAAACAGGAGAACCTAGCAAAAGCCTATGTTGAAAAACTTGTAGATCATGCGTATGATTCACCGATTGAGGCATTCTATAAGGGGTATTTGAAGGCTTATTATGTGACTAAACAATCTGACATTTATTTAAAAGGGATTATCGGCAATCAGTCTAAATTGTTTTTTCACAGCAGTGTGATTGAGATTGCTTCAAAATATTATATTGATTTCTTAACCGATGCGCACAGATACAAGGATTGTACCGTCGCGATGAAGTTGGCAAATGCACACCTTAACAATATTCAAAAAAACCTAGAAATCTTTTAGTTTAGCCATTATTATACAAAAAAATGCCCGGAGGCGTTGACATCGTTCAATTCATTAAGTATACTTAATAATTGGACGGAAGGAGGGCATTATATGCGATTAATCAAATTATTAAAAACCGCTAAAGGATTATACATCTTTTTAGTCATCATCATTCTTGTTGTTATGTTTAATCGTTTTACCTATTCCTACGTACCGTTGTTCACTCAATATATCATTGATATGTTAGATGTTGGCACCTCTACTGCAAACTTTCCAACATTCGTCACCGATATTTTTGAACAAGGCAGTGACGTCATTCAAATCATTTTGATTGTCGCGACTACCATGGTGTTTTATCAAGCGATGAGATTTTCCATGTTATTCGTTGAGGAATATGCCCAAGGGCGTTTTTCCGAAGGGGTTTCGAAAAAATTAAGAGACCGCCTTTACAATCATATCCAATCTTTAGATTACAGTTTTCACAACAATGCAGATACAGGTGATCTCGTACAAAGAGTCACTTCAGATATTGAAGCCATGAGTAACTTCTTAGCTAACCGCTTACCGGAGTTCTTTAGACTGATGGCGACCATCACATTTGGAGCGATCCAAATCTACGCCATCAGCCCAACCATGGTCTTGATTGCTTTAGGTATGGTTCCAATATCTGCTGCAACCTCGATTTGGTACTTTAAAAAAGTCGATAAATCGTTCAAAGTGATTGAAGAATCTGAAGCTAAAATGATGACCGTGATTCAAGAAAACCTAAGCGGTGCGCGTATCGTTAGAGCTTTTGCAAACGAGAAATTCGAGATTGATAAACTCGAAAAGGAAAACAAAAATTATAGTGATCATTTCTTACATCTCCAAACCATTTCGTCCAGGTACTGGGGATTTTCAGATATGATCGCAGTTACACAATACTTGGTGACCATTTTAATTGGGGTCATCTTTGTTAGAGAAAACATCGTCATTACCGGTGGGCAAATCATTGCAGTTCTGATGCTTTTAGGGATGCTCATTTGGCCGATTAGAGGTCTTGGTAGAATGATTGGTGACTTTGGGCGTGCTTTGGTTGCGACCCAAAGAATTTATGAGCTTCTAGAAAAACCGAGCGAATTCAACATCAATGGTACATTAACCCCTGAAATTAAGGGTGAAATTGAATTTAGAGATGTTCATTTTAAATTCGCAGATGGCAAAAACAATTTATTGAATGGGGTCAGTTTCCACGTTCGTCCAGGTCAAACTGTAGCGATCATTGGTAGAACTGGTTCAGGTAAGACCACCGTCATCAATCTATTATCAAGAATGTTAGAAACCACTGATGGGGATATCTACATCGATGGGGTTTCTATTAAAGACATCGAAAAACACCATTTGAGAAAACACATGGGTATTGTTTTACAAGATCCATTCTTATTTTCTAAAACAGTCTATGAAAATATTGCGATATCCAACCCTAGAACCGAAAAAGGCAATGTCTATAAAGCAGCCCAAATCGCGGCGATTGAAAAAGACATTCATACCTTTGAAAAAGGTTACGATACCGTCGTGGGTGAACGTGGAACCACGTTATCAGGCGGTCAAAAACAACGTGTCGCGATTGCGAGAATCTTGGTTGCGGATAAACCAATCTTGGTCTTTGATGACTCATTATCTGCGGTAGATACAGAAACCGATATGATGATTAGAAGTGCGTTAAAAGACAAAGGTTCGTCTTCAACGACCATCATCATTACGCACAGAATCACCACTGCGAAAGAAGCGGATTTGATTGTTGTGCTGGAAAATGGTACTGTCTCTGATATTGGAACACACGCATCCTTGAAAGATAAACCAGGTTTATATCAAAAACTATGGAAAATCCAAGGTGAACTAGAAGCCGAATTTATGAAATTAATAGAGGAGGCGAAATCATGAACTACGAAGAACAAGATTTCCAGACCGAAAAGGTCAATTTAAAAACTTGGAAAAAAATCATTGAAACGGTTTTTAAATCCAAAAAGAATGTCTTCTTAATGGTGATGTTCGTTGTGATCTTGTCATTATTAGATGCGGTAACGCCATTGTTAAACCGTTATGCCATCGACGTATTCTTTAGAGAAAAAGAATTTAGTACATTAGTACCATTTGTTATCTTAAACTTTTTGGTTGCTTTAGGTTTTGGTCTTTCGGTTTGGGGATTCATCTATCAAGCCGGTAAAATCGAAGTTGCGGTAAACTATGAACTTAGAAAACAATCGTTTGAAACCTTACAACGCTTGCCATTTGCGTATTTTGATAAAACCCCTCAGGGTTGGATCATGGCGCGTATGACATCAGACTCACGCAAACTAGCCAACGTCATCTCTTGGGGTGTGGTGGACTTATTGTGGAGTTTTGTGGTCATGGTGACCATTTTAATCGTCATGTTCGTTTTAGAGTGGCGCTTAGCCTTAATTGTCACCACAGCGATTCCTGTGATGGCGCTGGTTGCGTGGTATTTTAGAAAGAGAATACTCGTTCATTACCGTGAAGCGAGAAAGATTAACTCACAAGTGACTGCGTCTTATAACGAATCTTTTATGGGGGCGAAAACCACCAAGAGTTTGGCCATTGAAGCTGAAAACTACGATGAATTCAATGCGAAAACAGGCTTATTGAGACGTGCGAACGTTAAAGCTGTGTTTTTCCAATCGATATTTAGTCCAATCATGTTGTTGATTTCATACATCGTGATTGCGTTCGTGTCTGTACAAGGTGGTAATGAAGTACTTAAATTGGCCATCTCTGTCGGTACACTGTATGCATTTATCGAATATTCGGTTCGATTCTTCGAACCCATCATGCAAATCTCGCGTATTTTGGCTCAGTTCCAACAAGCCCAAGCGAGTGCTGAACGTGTCATTCAATTGATTGAAACAAAACCTGAAATTACGGATAGTCCAGAAGTGGTTGAAAAATATGGGGATTTGTTAAACCCGAAATACGATCAATGGGAACCGATTGAAGGGGATGTCGAGTTTAAAGATGTAACCTTCCATTATTTGGAAAATGAAATCATCCTTCAAAACTTTAATTTAAAGGTTAAAAAGGGCACATCAGTAGCGTTGGTAGGTCATACCGGTTCCGGTAAAACCACCATCATTAACTTGTTATCGCGTTTCTATGAACCGAAACAAGGGGAAATCCTCATCGATGGTGTCAACTATAAAGAACGCAGTATGCATTGGCTCCATAAGCGCTTGGGTTATGTATTACAAACCCCTCACTTATTCTCTGGTACCATCATGGAAAACATCCGTTATGGCCGTTTAGATGCGACAGATGAACAAGTGATTGAAGCTGCCAAAGCGATTGGTGCGGATGAATTCATCTCACAATTGGATAAAGGCTATCTCAGTGAAGTTGGTGAAGGTGGTAACAAGCTATCCACTGGTCAAAAACAACTGATCAGTTTTGCAAGAGCCATTCTCGCAGACCCACGATTGCTCATCCTCGATGAAGCAACCTCATCGATTGACTCGGAATCCGAACAAATCATTCAACAAGCCACCGATCAACTATTGAAGGGAAGAACCTCATTCATCGTTGCACACCGTTTGTCCACGATTGTGAAGAGTGACCTCATCGTTTATCTATCGGGTGGAAAAATCATTGAACAAGGGGATCACCGTACCCTACTTGAAAAACGCGGTGCCTATTTTGAATTGTATAAACGTCAATTTTTAACAGAACAACAAGAAAAGATGGAAAAAGCATTATAACGATCAAGCCGAGTCATTTAGACTTGGCTTTTTCTTTTTTTAGCTTAGATGTTGGTATGTATTGAATGGTGATCAATTGAATGAAAAAATGTTGGATTTTATTAAGTGTTTGGATGATTTTTCAAATCAAATTACAGGCCAATACGGCCTTTTTTACCTGGTATAACACGGAAATCAACATCCCACTAGGGGACCCATTAGAACCCTATGTACAGATGCCTTACGCAACCCTCAATCCCCCAAACGAAGACCCCAATATTTACTATGAACGGAATGGGGTTAATTATACCTATCAATCGGTGATTCAAACACATGTGGTAAAAACCTATCGAATCGACTTCAAAGTTTACTCCCCCAAATACCGAATCACCTCGATTCAAACCATCACTTTTAAGGTAATCGATCAAATCGCACCTACATTCAGCGCATTACCTATGTTTGAAATACCGGTATACGCGACTTCGGTGAATTATACCTTGGGTGTTCGTTATGAAGATAACTACACCCCAGTCAATCAACTCATTTTATCCATCGATAGTAATGCAGTCAACCTTAATCAAGTGGGTTTATATCCTGTCATGTTTACGTTATCAGATACCTCTGGGAATACAACACAAGCCATGACTTATGTCAGAGTACGGGACTATTACGCACCGATGATTACACAAATAAAACCCCTCATTTTAGACCCCAATAGCGTATTTGAGTTATCCGATTATTTCTTGATGAAAGATAACTATGACGCGTTTGTTTCTATATGGATTCACGATGAATATGTGGATTATACACGATTAGGTAATTATCCAATCACCATCGAGGTTTATGATTCAAGTGGAAATATGAACCAAATTGAAACAACCCTTACCATCGAAGACCGAACCCCACCAGATTTGGTGTTGTTATCGAATCAGGTTACCTTGTCATGGAATGAACCCTATGAATTAAAGGACTTGATATTAAAAGTCAAAGATAATTACAGTCATTTAACCGTCGATGATGTTCAAATAACTACCGATTTAGATCTTACAACCGTGGGTTTTTATGAAGCGCTGTTTGAAATCACAGATGAAGCAGGATTAAAAACCAGTCACTTAGTGACACTGTATGTGACATATAAAAAACAACCGGAACTCATCTTTGAGCCCCTAGTTATCGAATTGAATGAAGCGTATGATTTGATGACAGGTATCCAAATTAATCATCCATTTGATGTCAACATCATGGTTTATGATTCTAATGTACAGATGAAATCAGGCATCTATGAGGTGGTATACCTCTGTTCAGATATCTATGGGAATCACGCCATCTTTACCCGTACTGTAACCGTCCAAGGTGAAACCAATCAACAAACACTATGGACTACGATTGTGATTGGTTTACTGTTTTTGGGTATAACGGGTGGTGGATTCATTTGGTTTTGGAAAAAAAGAACAACTTAGTATGTTATACTAGGTAATAGGATGTGATGGTATGAAGGGTTGTATTGGCCTTCAAAGTGAATACAGTTTATTGAATAGTACCATTCGGTTAGAAACCTTGTTTGAAGACCTCAAACATCGTGGCTACGACACGGTATTTTTATCCGATGATAATAACTTATACGCGAGCTATAAGTTTTTTTCCGTACCCACAGACCTTAAACGCATCTTAGGTATGCGTCTTAGTATTATTCATTTAGAACAAGCCACCACCATTTACGCTTACGCTACCACCCAAAAAGGACATCAAAACCTCATCATTTTATCGAGTTTATTACAACTCTCAAAACAAAAAGCAGTCGATATGAATGACCTCATCAAATACCAAGAAGACCTTATTTTCATCAGTGCTGGATACGCATCTGACATCGATCAAGCCATTTTAAAGAAGGATTTGAACGATGCGAGAAGAAGAATTGAATCGTACCGTTATTTACTCAAACAGTTT
The DNA here is from genome assembly GCF_025742995.1 of Paracholeplasma manati. NCBI lineage: Bacteria > Bacillati > Mycoplasmatota > Mollicutes > Acholeplasmatales > Acholeplasmataceae > Paracholeplasma > Paracholeplasma manati. The sequence continues at coordinate 119,154 of NZ_JAOVQM010000002.1, forward strand.
TACTTGGGTTTAATGGTTCAAACCCTCAAAATGGAAATTGAGGTTGCACCTACGATTAAGGCGTTATCTAATGAATACAAAATCGATATGTTACCGCTACATCAAGCCAACTATTTAGATGAAGTAGAAGCGTATGATGCATTGATTAAAATTGAACACAGTGAACGCGTTCGTTACGACGAAGGCGATTTTAGTCTACCAAGTTTTGAACAACTCAAACAAAGTTTTAGCGAATATACCAGTGTGTTTAATACCGTCGAATCGGTATTTTCGAAGATAGATTTCGTCCCAGAAAAGGTGACATTTAAACTACCAAACCCACTCGAACCGGGAATATCTTCGAAAGCCTATCTCCAAGACCTTTGTGAAGTCGGCTTATCGATTAGACATAAGAAACAACCGTTAAAACACCCAGAAGTCTATAAAGAACGCCTTCAATATGAATTATCTGTGATCGATAAAATGGGATATAACAACTACTTTTTGGTCGTTTGGGATTTTGTCAAATATGCCAAAAAAGAAGGTATCATGGTTGGTCCAGGGAGAGGTTCAGCTGCGGGGTCTTTGGTATCTTTTGCCTTGGGTATCACCGATGTGGACCCGATCAAATATGATTTGTTATTTGAACGCTTTTTAAACCCAGAACGCATCAGCATGCCAGATATCGATTTAGACTTTCCAGACAACAAACGAGACGATGTCATCCGATATGTTCAAGCCAAATATGGCAAACACCATGTGGTTTCTATTACAACCTTTGGTACTTTTCAAGTTAAAAGTTCCATTAGAGACATCTGTCGAACCCAAGGTCTTTCAGTAGCCGATACCAATCGTACTGTGAAACTCGCGACAGAAGCTTATGAAATTACCGACCCTAAAACACTACATATCCTTAAACTTGCACAAGCCATTGAAGGTCTCCCAAGACATACAGGCACTCACGCCGCAGGCATCATTTTATCTTCAGTCGATTTATCACGCATCATCCCACTACAAAGCGGTTCTTCTGAGTTGTATCAATCTCAGCTTGAAGCAGAAGATTTGGAAAAAATGGGTTTATTAAAAATCGATTTTTTAGGCATTCGAAACCTTCAAATCATCAAAGAAACCCTCGGTTTGATTGAACAAAAAAACATCAAACTCGATTTGTATAATCTCCCACTCAATGACACCAAGACTTTCGAACTATTGTCACGCGCCGATACAGTAGGTGTGTTTCAACTCGAATCGATAGGTATGAAACGTGTCTTAACAAAACTCAAACCCAATCAATTTGAAGACTTGGTTGCGATATTGGCATTGTTTAGACCAGGTCCGATGGACAACATCGATGTGTACATTGAACGTCGTGCGGGTCAAAAATTTGACTACATCGATGAAGAACTCAAAGACATCTTAGCCCCAACCTATGGGATCATCATTTACCAAGAACAAATCATGAAAATCGCGTCTAAATTCGCGAATTATACGCTCGCAGAAGCGGATCTACTCAGACGTGGGGTCTCCAAAAAAGATAAAGACATCCTCGAAAATGAACGTGTCAAATTCATTCAAAAAGCTGTTAACAATCACAAATCAGAGGCTTTAGCTATCAAGATTTATGATTATATTTTGAAGTTTGCTCTCTATGGTTTTAATCGCAGTCACTCAGTCGCTTACGCGATGGTAGCCTATCAAATGGCTTATCTCAAGGCACACCATTTTGACGCATTTATGACGGTTTTACTGACTTCAATCGCGAGCAATACAGACCAAGTGGTTGACTATATTGGAAAGCTCAAAGAAAAGGGCATAAAAGTATTGAAACCCAATATCCAAGTCTCAGCTTTTGAGTTTATCTTGACCGACCAAGGGATCATTTATCCCCTGATCGCGATAAAAAATATTGGCACTCAAACCGTCACTAAAATTGTTGAAGAAAGACAACAAGGCCCATTTAAGGATTTTGATGACTTTAAAAAACGATTATCAAATGACCTTAACGATAAAATCATCGAAGCTTTGATTTTCTCCGGTGCACTCGATGTCTTCGGATTAAACAAACATACATTGTATGAAAATCGTCAAATGATTCATAAAGATTATGAGCTGTTTGTCTCTGATATCGTGATGAAAACCTTTGATGAATACCCAAATGATGTCTTAATCGAAAAGGAAAAAGCCGCATTGGGCTTCAATTTATCCATCACACCGGTCTCGATCTATGAAGATTTGATGAAACAACATCAACTCAAACCGCTCTCTGATATTGACCATACAGTTCGCACCATTGGTTTGGTAAAACGTATAAAAGTCATTCAAACCAAACAAGGTAAAGACATGGCATTCATCGAGGTATCTGATGGACAAACCACTTTAGATGTCACCGTATTTCCTGAAGTGTATGCGAAGTATGGATCGATGCTAAGCCAAAAAGACCCACTCATTTTAACCATCGAACCCAATCAGTACGATGGTAAAAAATACATTCTCATTCGAACGGAGAACATCCCTGATGCAAAACCTTAAGCTGAACACCGATAATTACATCTCGTTTCATTTCATCGATGATCAAAAAAGACCCTTTGTTTTAATCGCCCCAGGTGGCGGTTATCAAAGGACATCTCCAAGAGAAGCAGAACCGATTGCGAAAGCATTTAATGAAAAAGGCTATCACGCAGGGATCATTTATTATCGAGAAACGCTTTTACAATACCCAGATACGGTCGATGAATTGGCTTCATTCGTTCAAGTGATTACATCCGATTCAACCTATCCGATTGATTTAAATGCATTCATTCTTTGTGGGTTCTCCAGTGGGGGACACTACATGGCAAGCCTAGGCGTATTTCACCATCAATACCCTGGACTCATTCAACCTAAAGCCATGATTTTAGCATATCCAGTAATTACAGGAAAAGTTGGATTTGCCCATGAGGATTCGATTGAACGTCTTTATGGTGAGATTACTGAGGATAACAGACAACGCTTCTCACTGGAAAATCACGTCACCAATTTAACACCTGAAACGTTCTTATTTCACACGATGGATGACCAATCTGTTAAAGTCGAAAACAGCTTGTTTTTCATGCAAGCCTTGAGAAATCATGGGGTAATGGTGGACTGTCATTTGTACCACAGTGGGGTTCATGGATTATCCTTGGGTACCCAAACTGTGGTTACTGATGCATATCGTTCTAACCCAGCTGCTTACGAAGCCATCCATAAACACAACCAAACTTGGTTTAACTTAGCCATTTCCTTCTTGGATTTCAGACTAAAAAAATAGCGTAGCCGTCGAGCTACGCTTTATTTTTATGCTTGTGGACTGTCTCTAAGGATAATGTAAGTCAAATAACTGATATAAGACATGACTAAGAAGAAACCTTCTAAGCGACTAATCTTTCGATTGGATAATGAGAATAGGAAGACTGCAGCGGTTAAACCGATGAGGATGTAGATATCAATGATCGCTGTTTGGTTCAGTGCAATCGGGTTAATGAATGCACTCGCACCTAAAATAAATGCGATATTAAAGATATTTGAACCGATGATGTTCCCCATGGAAATTTCGGATTCTTTCTTCGCTGCCGCAACCACGGATGTGACCAATTCAGGTAAAGAAGTACCCACGGAAACGATGGTTAAACCAACCAACCATTCGGACATGCCGAGTTCTAACGCAATCGTTCTCGCGCCATTGGTGACCATAATCCCTCCACCAACGATGCCTGCCATCCCAATCAATGTGATTGGAATTGCCATTTTAATGCTATACTTAGCGACTTTTTCAACTTCATCCGCATGTGTAACCACTTGTGTGTTGAGTTCATTCATCGCTTTCGCGTCTTTCAATATAAAGAACATGAACGAAGCTAGGATGAATAATAGAATGGCCGCTTCAAATCGTAAAATGAAATAAGGGGATGTGCCTGCGAAGAAATAGTACATCGGAACCAATAAAACCACCGCGATGAGGGCGAATGGGAAATCTCTACGAATTAAGTCATCGTGAACCACTTGAGGCAGTACCAAGGATGCTAGTCCTAGGATGAGCGCTAAATTGAAAATATTCGATCCGATGATGTTTCCAAATGATACGTCATCCGCACCAGATAATGCAGATGTGATACTCACAGCCGCTTCAGGCAACGATGTCCCAAACGCGACGACCGTTAAACCGATGATGAGTGAAGATATTTTAAAAAACTTTGCAATGGAAGATGCCCCATCGACGAAGAAATCTGCGCCTTTGACCAAAATAACAAAGCCGGCCAACAAAAGCATGAACGCCCAAAATAGTGTCATAAGTGTGAACTCCTTTTTTCTTACTTTAACCATTATACAACAGATTGATATTTTTAGGCATTCAAAAACAAAAAAAGGTTACCCAAATTTTTGGATAACCTTTAACGGATTACTTCTTATTAACAAATACTTTTTTAAGGTTCGCGAATCTTGGTAGTCCATCGACAAGCGGTGCTTTGTCATCGCCTTGGATGAGTGGTAATGCATAATCCACGAAATCTTGAGTTAAGCCTTTACCGTTTGGTAAAATCCATTCAGCAGGGACTTTCTTTTCTGTGTTCGCTGCTTTTGCAAGAGGCACTAATTTGTATTTAATCTTGTAAGGGTTTGAAGAGACTCTTTCGAATCCAACCATCTTGTCGGTTGTGCCCTTAACAGCGGCTCTAACGGCTTTAACACCAGCCATGTAAGCTTCTCTCACGTCTACTTTAGATGCTAAGTGAGCAGCACTTCTTTGTAGTAATGAGAATTCGATAGAACGTACTTTAACGTTGAGTTTTTCTTTGATTTGTTCAGCAAGAATGGACGCTGTACCACCCAATTGTGCATGTCCAAAGGAGTCTGTAGACAAGCTTGAGAAGTGTTCAGGGACATATTTACCATCTTTGTCTTTGATACCTTCGGAAACAACGATGATCGCTTTGGTCTTACGTTTAACAACGTCTTCAACATCTTTGAAGAATTGGTCATAATCAAAGACCACTTCTGGTAGATAAATCAAATCTGGACCTTGGCCTTTAGATACAGCGAGTTGAGCTGCAGCGGTTAACCAACCGGCATTTCTACCCATCACTTCAACCACAGTCACCATTGGGGTGTTGTATACGGTTGCGTCATGATAAAGTTCCATTAATGTGGTTGCGACATATTTTGCAGCAGAACCATACCCTGGGCAGTGGTCAGTACCAAATAAGTCGTTATCGATGGTTTTAGGTACACCAACGACGTTGCAATCCCAACCAGACTTCTTGAAATATTTAGAAATCTTGTTGCAGGTATCCATGGAGTCGTTACCGCCATTATAGAAGAAGTAACGGATGTTGTACTTCTTGAAGACTTCTAGTAATCTTTCATAATCACTTGGGTCTTTCTTCAATGGTTTGAGTTTGTAACGAACTGACCCAATCGCTGAGGATGGGGTGTTTTTAAGTAATTCAAGTTCGTATAAGTCTTCTTTGGAGATATCATAGAAGTTTTCATCTAGAATTCCTTTGATGCCATGTGCAGCGCCGTACACTGCAGTAATGTTTTCTTGTTTTAATGCTTCGATAAATACACCAGCAGCACTTGCGTTAATTACGCTTGTAGGACCACCGGATTGACCAAGAATGGCCGCGCCTTTTAAATTTTTCATATCTTTTGGTTCCTTTCGTTCAACTTTTCGATACTATTCTATCACATATGATTTAAAAAAACTTGAAGAAAGCGATTTCGATGTTACTTTTGTAAAAAACACATAAATTGAGGTAAAATTAGTGATATAATAATGACGGTTTGAGGTGATGATACATGAAAATAGCAGTACTCACATCGGGTGGAGACGCCCCTGGGATGAACCCCGCCATTCGTGCGGTTGTCCGTGCAGGCATCAATAGTGGACATGAAGTTTATGCTGTCATGGATGGTTATGCCGGTTTGGTTAGCGGTTCGTTTGAAAAAATGAGTCGAAAAAGCGTTTCAGAAATTCTCGCAAAAGGTGGGACCATCATTGGTACTGCCAGATTAAAAGAGTTTAATAAACTTGAAGTTCGTCAAAGAGCAATTAATAATATGAAAGAAGCTGGCATCGATGCTTTGGTCGCGATTGGTGGCGATGGAACTTACCGTGGGGCGAAAGCTTTAACGGAAATGGGGTTTCCTGTAGTCGGACTACCTGGCACCATCGACAACGATTTGGCTTGTACCGATTATACCATCGGTTTTCATACCGCATTAGAAACCATTGTCGATGCAATAGACAAAATTCGTGACACGTCTTCTTCACATCAACGATGCTCCATCGTTGAAGTCATGGGCAGATATTGTGGCGATTTGGCTGTATCCGCTGGTCTAAGTTGTGGTGCTGAATTCATTATCACACCAGAACATCCGATGAACAAAGATGAAATCATTGAACGTTTAAAAGTACATAAGAGTGAAGGACGTCGTAACGCGATTATTGTCATCACTGAAAATGTCTGCAACGTTCATGAATTTGCAGAAGAAATTACACAACAAAGTGGATTTGCATGCCGCGCTACTGTCTTAGGTTATGTCCAAAGAGGTGGTTCGCCATGTGCAGAAGATAGAATTTTGGCAGGACGCATGGGCGCTTACGCGGTAGATTTATTATCGCAAGGCATTTCAGGGGTAGCTGTCGGTATTCAAAACTCCAAAATGGTGCATTATACATTCGATGAAGTATTATCCACACCGAATGAATCGATGCAAGACATTTACGAACTTGCTGCGAAAATTCGCTAATCCTCTAGAGGTGATTTATGACTATACATCAAACCTGCTTACCAATGGTCCACATGATAGCCTATAACGATACTAGACACTCAAAAAAGGTGCTTTTTTAGCATCTTTTTTTCATTTTTAGTTTAGAAAACAAGGAGATACTATGACAGAAAACATTCTATTCATTCTCGGTGGGGTTGCGATATTTTTATATGGCATCGAACTGATGGGTGACGGCTTAAAACGTTCTGCCGGGAACAAAATAAGAACGATTATTGAAAAAACGACCAACACACCTTTAAAAGGTATTTTGGTGGGTATTTTACTTACAGGGCTTTTACAATCCTCTAGTGGTGTAACGGTGCTTGTGATTGGATTGGTTGGGGCTGGTCTCATGACCCTCAGACAAGCGGTAGGTGTGGTTTTTGGTGCCAATATCGGTACGACTATCACCTCCATTTTAATCGGTTTACCAATTGCTGATTATGCCTTATTATTCGTATTTGTGGGCGTCATCATGGTATTCTTCTTCAAGCGCAAAATGGTTCAAAGTATCGGAACAACCATTCTTGGTTTTGGACTCATTTTCTTTGGATTAGATGTCATGGGTAGTGGTTTAAAAGAAATTGTCATGACCGATTATGTCCATGATTTGTTCTTGTTATTCTCAGATACATCGAATAGTTTCTTCTGGTTCTTTGGCGTCACATTCGGCACATTGTTTACCGCAGCCGTTCAAAGTTCGTCGGCAGCGATTGGGATTATTCAGAAACTCTATCATTTAAACATTGAGGCAGGAGTTCAGACATTTACCTTATGGGGTGCATTACCGATGATTTTAGGGGCGAATATCGGAACCACGATTACAGGTTTATTGGCCTCAATTAACGGTACTTTAGAAGCGAAACGCGTATCCGCTATCCACATCATGTTTAATCTCATAGGAACCACCATTTTCTTGATTTTATTATGGCCATACCACGAAATTGTTGAGTGGGTTGAACGCACTTTCCTAGAACCATACTCCATGGCAACCCTCGCGGTGGCGCATGTGATGATGAATGTGGTGACCACACTCATCCTGTTCTGGTTCATCGATTTGATGATCAAGTTTACCCATGTCATCATTAAAGATAAACCATACAATGATGAATTAGAAGTCATTTTCTCGGAATCACTCTTACAAGAAACCCCATCTTTAGCGCTTTATTATGTCAAAAAAGGCATCAACAAAATGGGTGACTTAGCGAAAAACTATTTCTTATTAGCAAAGCGTTATAGTTTTACCAATGAGGATGGTGTTGTGGATAAAGCGGAAGCCATCGAAAACACATTGGATGACTATGACAAGCGTCTTCATGACTACATGATCAAACTGGTTCGTAACAATTCATTGTCCGAAAAGGACTCTAATCGTCTATCTAGAGACTTAGATACCATTCGTGACTTTGAACGCATTGGTGACCACTTAACCAATTTGGTGGGTTTCTTCAAAAATCGCTACAACGAAAACCAAGTATTATCCAAAGGTGGCGAAGAAGACCTCAGACATTACTATCGTATTTTGGAAGAAATGTTTGATGTTACCCTCGCATCCTTTGTGTTTAATGATGTTGAAAAAGCCAAAATCGCGATTGAGTATGAAACGTTGACCGATAAACTCGAAGAAAAATTTAGATTATCGTATGTTGAAAGACTCAAAGCAGGTGAACTCAACTTTACATCCAAGACCAATTATGTTGAAATTCTATCCAATTTGGAACGCATTGGTGACCATTTAAAGAATATTGCAGAAAACATCATCAATCCGATGCGTGTACCACGATTAGATACTGAAGATAATCCACTCGAATAAAGCACATTCATAGTGCTTTTTTCTTTTCTATTATGTATAATAGACTCTATAAGGAGTGGATACGATGTCAAAGTTTAAACTGGTTGCGCCATATAAACCGATGGGTGACCAAATTGAAGCGATTGAAAAGTTGTATCAAAACTTCAATAACGGGATGAAACAACAAGTCTTACGCGGTGCGACAGGTACAGGTAAGACTTTTACTATCAGTAATTTAATCGAAAAAATGGGGAAGAAAACCCTCGTTTTGGCACATAATAAAACGCTCGCTGGACAACTTTACAGCGAGCTTAAAGCTTTTTTTCCTGAAAACCGTGTAGAATACTTCATCTCTTATTACGATTATTATCAACCGGAAGCGTATGTCGTAACCTCAGATACCTACATCGAAAAAGACGCGTCGATCAACGATGAAATCGATGAAATGCGCCATAGCGCGACGGCATCCTTACTTGAACGAGACGATGTCATTGTGGTGGCTTCTGTATCCTGTATTTATGGGATTGGGGACCCAGATGATTATAAGAACTCCATGATCTTCCTGAGGGTTGGTCAAGGCATCAGACGCAATGCCCTTTTGGGTAAATTGGTTGAATTGACTTACCAACGAAATGACATTGACTTCCACCGTGGCACGTTTAGAGTACGCGGAGACATTGTTGAAATCATCCCCTCCAACCAACGTGAAAACGGGGTAAGAATTGAGTTCTTTGGTGATGAAATTGACAGAATCAAACGTTTTGATGTGTTAACGGGTAACGCCATTGAATCTTTGGATTACGTGACCATATGGCCAGCAACCCACTTTATGACCAATAAAGAAAAACTTAAAGAATCGATTCGACGCATTAAGAATGAACTTCAAGAACGGATTCTTTATTTCAAAGATAACGACAAACCATTAGAAGCTGAACGCATCCAAATGCGTACCAAATACGATCTAGAAATGTTAGAAGAAATGGGCGTATGTCCAGGTGTTGAAAACTATTCAAGGCACATCGCACTGAAAGAAGCCGGCGAAACCCCATCCACTTTAATCGATTTCTTCAATAAAGATTTCATGCTCATCATCGATGAATCACACGTCACTGTATCTCAAGTTCGAGGTATGTATAATGGCGATAGATCGAGAAAGATGACATTGGTAGATTATGGATTTAGATTGCCATCGGCACTGGATAATAGACCACTCAAGTTTGATGAATTTGAAAACAAACTAGACCACGTGATTTATCTATCTGCGACCCCAGGGGATTATGAATTATCCAGAAACCTCCCCATCATTGAACAAATCATACGACCAACGTATTTGATAGACCCGGAAATTGAAGTCAGAAAATCATTTGGACAAATCGATGATTTATACGCTGAAATTGTTAAACGTGTCGCTTTGAATGAACGCGTACTCGTGACCACACTCACCATCAAGATGAGTGAGGATTTAACCGCGTATTTCAAAAAACTTGGGATGAAAGTCGCTTATTTACACAGTGAAATCAAATCGCTTGAACGTATCGTCATCTTAAGGGATTTACGTGTGGGTAAGTACGATGTCTTGATCGGCATCAACTTGTTAAGAGAAGGCTTGGATTTACCAGAAGTATCCTTGGTTGCGATACTTGATGCAGATAAACAAGGTTTCTTAAGAAGTGAACGCAGTTTGATCCAAACCATTGGACGTGCGGCACGTAACTTGAATGGTAAGGTTATCATGTACGCCGATACCATCAGTGAATCGATGGAAAAGGCGATTCAAGAAACCAATCGTCGTCGTTCCATCCAATTAGCCTTCAATGAAAAATATGGGACGAAACCTGTTTCTATTAAGAAGGACATCCGAGATGATATCTCCATGAAAGAAGACATTGATGAATTGCCAATGAAGAAGCGATTTACTGCGAAAGACTTGGATAAAGCCATTGCAAGAATTGAACGTGATATGAAACAAGCCGCCAAAGAACTCAACTTTGAATTGGCTACCGAATTAAGAGACCAGCTTTTTGAATTGAAAGCAGAAAGAGGATACTGATATGAATTGGAATTTAAATGATTTATACAAAGGCTTTGATGATTCCTATGAAGCCGATTTAAAGAAACTTGAACAACTATTAAATGACTACAAAGCATTGGTAAAAAATGAAAAAGGCTTATCTGATTTAGCACTATTAGAGGGATATCTTAAATCACAAGAAGATTTAGAACGTCTCGCTACCAGCTTATACGCTTTCGCAAGCCTGACGACCTCAACCGATGTTACCAATCAAGTGGCTTTAGGTTATATGGCAAGACTTCAACAATTGTTATCTAGTGTCACCAAAGAAAACGTTCAAATGAGCCGTTTTATTGCGGGATTGGATTTAGACAGTCTAGAACAACAAAGTGAATTGGTTAAAACATACCGCTATGGTTTAAACTTAACCCAAACCGGTGCGAAACATTTATTATCTGAATCTGAAGAAGTGATTTATGCGAAAATGCGTCAATTGGCTTCGAACCAATGGAGTCAACTCCAAGGGTTATTAACTGCGAACCTTAACGTGGATTTTGAAGGTAAACAAATCACCTTGAGTGAAGTTAGAAACCTCGCTTATGACCACAACAAAGACGTACGCAAAAAAGCCTATGAAGCTGAACTTAAGTCCTATGAACCAATCGCGGATGCGGTGGCGATGGCACTATCCAACATCAAACGTGAAGTCACCGAATTGAATGCCATGAGAGGTTATTCGAGTGCGTTAGAAAAAACCTTAGAAATCTCTCATATGACCAAAGAAACCTTAGACGCGATGATTGAAGCGATGAAAGATTTTAGACCAAACTTCGCTAAATACCTTAAAGCGAAAGCGGCTTATCTAGGCCATCAAAAAGGATTACCATTCTATGATTTATTCGCCCCTATCGGCAAATTGGATAAAACCTACACTTTTGAAGAAGCACAAAAAATTGTATTAGACAGTTTTTATGGCTTCTCTCCAAGGTTGGGTAATTTTGCGAAAAAAGCGTTTGATAACCAATGGATTGATGCCTTCCCAAGAAAAGGGAAACGCGGTGGGGCTTTTTGTTCGAATCAACCACAAATTCGTCAAAGTCGTTTCTTGTTAAATTTTACAGGGTCACTTTCTGACGTATCGACCCTTGCTCATGAGCTTGGTCATGGTTATCATGGCGATGTGATTCAAGATGAACAACCACTCAACTGGGATTACCCTATGCCACTAGCGGAAACTGCTTCAATTTTCTGTGAAACCATCGTCATGAATAAACTCTTCAATGAACTAGAAAAAGACGAAGAAAAATTATCCGTCTTAGAAATCTCCTTACAAGGCGATACACAAGTCATCATCGATATTCTTTCAAGATACTTATTCGAAACCAAATTATTTGAAAATGCGAAAGGACCAATCTCTAAAGACCAAATGAAGTCTTGGATGTTAGAAGCTCAAAAAGCGGCTTACACCGATGGGTTAGACCATGACTTATTGCACCCATATATGTGGTTAAATAAAGGTCATTACTATTCCGCAGGATTAAACTTCTATAACTTCCCGTATGCTTTCGGTTTATTGTTTGGTAAAGGCTTATATAGTTTATATCAACAAGACCCACAATCGTTCTTGAAAAACTATGATCGTTTATTGGGTTTAACCGGTAAAGCGAGCGTTGAAGACGTCGCCGCTTCGATGGGTATCGATGTGACTAAGAAAGATTTCTGGGTTACTTCGTTAAATGAAGTGAACAAAGACATCGAACTTGTGATCGATTTAATGAAAAAAACAGTTTAGACACACCCTTAATTGTCATAATAGACAGCTGTTATGTTATAATGAAATTGGCAATTTTAAGTTATTAAGATTTTTTTAACATTTTAAAGGAGATTTTTTATGGAAAATCAAGAAGAGAAAGGCCTTAGTATCATCGAATTATTCAACCTGTTACTCAAAAACTGGCTATTAATTGGCTTATCGACTGTACTAGTCGCGGCCATTGCAGGGGTATACGCGTTTGTCATCGCGACCCCGATGTATGAATCAAAATCTGACATCATCGTTCAAGTAGAATCCTCTTCTGAACTCGGTTATGACTATACCACAGCGTTACGCTTAGTGCCGTCGATTGCAGAATTCATGAAGAAAGACATCGTCTTAGATGACGTGATTCAAACACTTGGACTTGAAACCACCATGTCAACCGCACAATTACGTGCTGGTTTGACCGTAACGTCATCCAACACCACATTCTTCGTCTATGTGAGCTACGTTTCTGACGACCCAGAAATGGCAAAATTGGTTGCCGATCAAATCGTCGCATCAGCGAGAAAAATCGCCAACGAAAATGAGACATTCTCCTCATTTAAAGACAAAATTTCTGACCCAACAACCGTCGCAAAACTTGGGGTCCAAACCTCACCAAATAAACCATTGTTATTGATCATTGGTGTTTTATTGGGTGGTATCCTTGGGGTTGGTATCGTATTGGTAATGGAATTAACGAATAATACCTATCGAACCAAAGAAGAATTAGAAGCTGACTTCGACTTACAAGTCTTAGGTGTCATCCCAAGCTTCGAAGTGAAGGAGGAATTCTAATCATGAAATTATTCTCTAAGAAGATTGAAAGCAACTATAGTTACTTGGTTGCTAAAGAAGCCCCAACTTCCTTTGTTACTGAACAGCTACAAAAAATGATTGTCAACCTTGAATATGCCAATGTCGATGGTCAATATAAAGTCGTACAATTCACCTCTTCAATGCAAAGTGAAGGGAAAACAACGCTCATTTCAAACGTTGCATACCTTTTAGCCACCAGAGGTAAAAAAGTATTGGTTGTGGACTTAGACTTAAGAAGACCTAAAGTCAACCGCATTTATTCCGCCATCAATAAAGATGGATTAACCGACTATTTATTAGGCAAAATCGACAAAAAGACATTAATTCGTAAGTCTGAAGACAACATTGATTACATCATCAGTGGTGAAAAGACATCCTCTATTGTTCAAATTTTGGAATCTCAAAAACTCAAAGATTTATTTGAAGACCTTAAACATGATTACGACTACATTTTGTTAGATACACCACCAGTCATCGTTGTTTCCGATGCATTACTGATCAATCGTATCGCGGATGGTGTCATCTTCATCATCGCTCATGGTCAAGGTAAGAAGAGTATGGTCAAAGAAGCCATCAGCAGTTTAACCAGAAACAATGTGCCAATCATTGGACTTTGTATGACACAAGACAAAGTAACCAAAGGTAAGAAGTATGGCTACACTTACAAATACTACAGCAATGATTGATATCCACTGTCATATGTTGCCTGGTGTGGATGATGGTGCCAAAGATGAAGCCATGGCGTTAGCAATGATTGAAAAATCGGTTAACGATGGCGTCACTCACATCATTTTAACCCCACATTTTCGCAAGTATGATGAAAATAAACGCTTAAAACAGACCGAAATTTTTGAAACCCTCAAACAAACGGTGAAAGATAAAGGCATCCCTGTCGAATTGTATCTAGGTCGAGAAGTCTATTATAAAGACAATTTGATTGACCAAACCAAACACCTAGCCATCGATGGTAGTCCATATGTACTGGTTGAATTTTCAACCACCATGGAACAAAATATTGATGAAATCGTCTTTAATCTAAAAGTATCGAAATTAAAACCCATCGTTGCCCATGTTGAAAGATACCCATACTTGAAAAAAGAAGACTACCATCAAATTCGTTTGACGGGTGGGTTACTTCAAGTCAATGCAGGTGCCATAAAAGGGTTTGAAGGATTTGGAAAAAGACGATTGATTAAGTATTTACTCAAGAACCAATTGGTCGATGTGGTCGCAACCGACGCACACAATTTAACCAACCGTAAGCCCAATCTCAAAAATGCCTATAAATCTGTTTTAAAAAAGTATGGCAAAGCCTACGCGGATTTGATTTTCTACGAAAACCCGAAGAAAATCATCGATTCAATTCAACGATAAGCCAGCCACCGCTGGCTTTTTATATTCTTTTAGGGAGAAAACAATGAAATTTACAAATGCTTTCACAGAAGATTTTGTTTTAACCGATGACATTTTAAGCATTGGTCAGATGGCGAAAGAACGTAAAAAACAAAATCCAAAAACGATTGATGCAACCATTGGGGCGTTACTCAATGACCAAGGGGTGTTGTTGGCATTCCCAACGGTAGAACAAATACTGAAGAGCCAAGATTCAACCAAAGTGCGCGCTTATCCACCAGTAGATGGCGGAAAGCCATTCAAGAAATCCTTGAAACAATGGGTTTTTCAAGACAGTTTAGCAGCGATAGAAGCAGCGTTTAAGCTTGAAGTACTCGCGACCCCAGGGGCATCTGGTGCTTTATCTAACGTCTTAGCTAACTATGTTACCAAAGGCGATATGGTAATATTACCCGATATTTTTTGGAGTAATTACGCAGCAATCATCAACGCGACAGAAGCGGGTCATGTGACTTATCCGATGTTTAAAAACAACGCATTTAATATCGAAGGGTTTAAAAAAACCACCGAATTGATTGCGAAAGAAACCAATAAAGTCGTTGTTTTACTCAATGATCCTTGTCAAAATCCGACAGGGTATTCGCTGTCAAAAGTTGAACTCGAACAACTGATTGCCCACTTAGATCAATTAGGCAAATCATATCCTGTCGTACTCATCTATGACATTGCTTACTTAGATTATGCGGATGAGCATTATGAAGACACCCGTAAACGTTTCTTATCATTTACTAACATCGCATCATCGATGCTCATTACCATCGCTTTTAGTGCATCCAAAACTTTTGGTATCTATGGTTATCGTGGTGGTGGGGTTGTGGCTTTATCGAAAGATGAAGCGGTCATCCAAGAATTCAGTCGTGTGGCGTTGTATAAAGCGCGCTCGACTTGGAGCTGCCCACCCACTGAACCGATTTTCTTGATGAATACATTGGAAGATAACGCCCTTTTACAACAATCCTTTTTTAAGGAATTGTCTGAAGTGCGACACCTTTTACAACAAAGAGCGAAAGCGTTTATTGAAGAAGCCAAAGCCGTGGGGTTGGTACATTACCCGTATGTATCAGGGTTCTTCGTGACCATTCCGGTTTTACAACCCAAAGTGGTATTTGAACGTCTAAAAGCGAAAGACATCTTCGTTGTGCCGCTATCTGGCGCGATTAGAGTCGCTTTAGCAGCCATTTCTGTGGATGAAATAAAAGGCTTAGCCGCTAAAATCAAACAAGAAATCTAAGAGGTAAAAACCTCTTTTTTCTTTCTAGAGTCTTTGAGCATATACAATTCAATCTTATGATCTCGTGTTATAATTAGAATGTCAAAGTAAACTGATTAAGGTCTTTGACCTTGAAATACATCGAAAGGTTAGGATAACCCATGAACCCTACCAATACCATCATCACCATCTTTGGATCCACAGGCGATTTGACCATCCGTAAGTTATTGCCCGCGATTGAAAAATTATTGCAAGAAAAATTACTCGATGATCGTACCAAAGTGATCGCAGTCGGTAGACGAGATTACACAACCGAATCCTATTTGAGTTTTGTTGAAAAAGAACTCAAAGTCCCATTTAACACGAAGGCACTGATTCCCCATGTGACTTATTTTAAACTGGATGTCGATAATCAAAAGGATTATTTATCATTAAAACAATACATCGCTTCGATATCCAATTCGGATACAAGAAAGATATTTTATCTAGCCGTAGGTCCAGAATTGCTTAAAGGCATCGCTACCAACATTGGAGAATCCAAACTGGTTGAAAAAGAGGATCTAAACGCTACGATCACTTTTGAAAAACCATTCGGTTCTGATTTAGCCTCAGCCAAAGCCATCAATGCTTTATTATGGCAGTATTTTGATGAAAAACAAATCTATCGTATTGACCATTACTTAGGCAAAGAAATGATTCAAAATATCCTAACAGTGAGATTCGCGAATAAGATATTTGAAAGTGTGTGGAATAACAATACCATCAAGCACGTCAAAATATATGCGAAAGAAACCGATACGATTTTATCAAGAGCTGGCTATTACGATACCTCCGGTGCGTTGAAAGACATGGTTCAAAGTCACCTTTTACAGATGCTATCCTTGGTCGCGATGGAGGTCCCACGTTCTTATAATAGTGAAGACTTAAAGAATGAAAAAGTGGAAGTCTTAAGAAAGTTGCGATATGACCGTAAATCGTTGGTGATTGGGCAGTATGATGGTTATCAAAATGAACCAAATATTGCGAAAGACTCTAAGACAGAAACATTTGTATTCTTTAAAGCCTTCGTCGATACACCGCGATTTAAAGGGGTACCCTTCTACTTATTGACTGGGAAAGCTTTAGAACAAAAAGAATCGGTCATCATCATTGAATTTGAAGAAACATCCGAACAACATAAATGGGATTTACCATTATTCACCAATAAGCTTTATATCAAAATAGCCCCTCAAGATGGCATCAGTTTGACCTTGAACTCTAAAGTACCAGGGTTACGAAATGCCGTTGAAGAAGTGGACTTGGATTATTGTGTCGCATGTAACGCGGTAGGTAACTTACCAGAAGCCTATGAAAAACTCATCTTAGACATGACCAAACACAGCAAATCCCTTTTCACCCGTTGGGATGAAATTGAGCTTTCATGGCAATTTATTGATCAGGTTAAACAGGATATCGTTAACAAACAAATCCCACTTCGCATATACAAGAATCATCAAGAACTTTATGACCTCATATATGAAATGACAGGAGAATCGATTTAAATGAAAATCTACGATATTTCAATGGAAATCCATCCGGATATGCCGGTTTATAAGGATTTACCTTCCAAAAAGCCAACCTTCAAAAATGTAGCGAACTTTACAGACAGTAGCCACTACGAAACAGACGTCAACATGAATGTCCACAGTGGTACCCATGTGGACTTCAATTTACACATGATCGATGGTGGAGACACGAGCAGTGAAGCCAAACTAGATCACTACATCAGTGAAGCACGTGTGTTTGATTTATCCTATGTATTAGAAACCATTACGAAAGAAAATTTGGTGAATTTAGCCATTCGTAAGAACGATTTTGTGCTCTTTAAAACCAGAAATTCACAAGACGAAGGATTCAATCCAAACTTTGTGTTCGTTGGTGAATCTGCAGCGAACTATTTAGCAGAAATTGGCATCAAAGGCGTCGGTATCGATGCGTTAGGCATTGAAAGAAGCCAAACAGGTCATCCTACCCACAAAGCATTGATGTCTAAAAATATCATCATTTTGGAAGGACTTCGTCTAGCAAACATCCGTAGTGGGACTTACACCTTGATTGCTTTACCACTCAAACTACGCGGTTTAGATGCTTCACCCGTGAGAGCCATTCTTTTAGGAAACTAAGCCATTTAGTTTCCTTTTTGTCATCAATAAACGCTATGTTATAATGATATTGAGGTATGTCATATGAAACGATTTTGGATTTTGATTTTGGGCATCACATTTTTGGTTGGATTGGCGGGTTGTACACCCCCTGAAGAAACCAAAGCGTTGGTCCTAGATGAAGTACCAACACAAATCACTGCCGATTTTGCTTTACCAACTGTATATGAAGATTTTAATCTAGAATGGTTTTTAAATGATGAGCCCATTGGGTTCGTTTTACCAATCAAATATTCATTCAAAGGCATCACCGATGTGTTATCGGTCAAGATGACCAAAGGATTTACAGTCGTCACTGGCGAAAAAGAAGTTACCTACGCCCTCAGTTCAATCACAACCGATTTATACATTCAAACCGAAAACAATCAAAGTATCACCTCAAAAGATACCTATGTTCAAGGTTCAGTTCGACTAGACTCTGATGTCGATGCATTCGACCAAGAGAATCTAACGATGGGCATCAAAGGTAGAGGAAACTCCACTTGGGATTTTCCTAAAAAACCATATCGAATCAAATTCACAGAAAGACAAAGTTTGTTGGGTATGCGTCCCGCCAAAGATTATGTGCTATTGGCTGAATACAACGATAAATCTTTGATTAGAAATTACTTAGCACAATATTTCGCAACTTTATTAGATATTGAATACACGTTGGAAAATCGTTTTGTACAACTCTACATCAATGGTAACTACAACGGATTATACTTATTAACCGAACAAGTCGAAGTCGATAAGAATCGTTTAAACATCGATGAATCGGTGGATGCGGATGGTGGATTCTTAATTGAAATGGAATCCAATGACCGTATCTGGCAAGAAGGGGAAGAAGATTTAAATTGGGTCAAGGTAGATGGCTATAATTATGTCATCAAATCCCCGGATATGGATGAACTCACAGCGACTCAAGTCGATGGCAAAGTTCAATATATCAAGAGTACCCTTAACACCTTTATCCAATCGATTGGACAGGGCACATATGAATCCTACATGGATATGAACCAATTCATCGATTACTTCATCATTTCTGAACTCTTTAAACAAGTCGATATTGGCTATTCATCTGTGTATATCTATAAAGATAAAAATGAACTCATGCGTATGGGTCCAGTATGGGATTTCGACATTTCAAGTGGGAATGGAGACTATTACGATTCGGGTCCTGAAGGCTATTGGGTCGATTACAACCCATGGTTTAATTACTTGATTGATAAACCTGAATTTGAATCTAGATTCATCGTGAGATTCATGGAAGTCTCGTATCAATATTTTGATCAATTGATTGCAGAACTGGATTTGGTGTCCTCTTTATTATTCACGGATGCGCTAATCAATTTTGAGAAGTGGCAAATCCTCGGCATATATGTATGGCCAAATCCACCACAAATGGTCGAAGCGGATACGTATGCAAAACAGATTCAATACTTAAAAAATTATTTAATCCAACGTGAACCGTGGTTAACCACCACTTTGACCACGGAGGGGTATCGATAAAATAGGCGATTGCCTATTTTTTTCGATAGAGAGAAAGCGCTTTATATAGTATAATATAAACAGAAGGATGTGAATTATGAAATACGTGAACTTAAGCCGTTACGGCAGACAAATCGATCCTTTTTTCTTTGCGTTAGAAAGCGTCTTACTCGAAGACTTGAAGGCAGATTTATTTTTCATTTGGCATGTCTATGGGGCTGTCATCATTGGTAAAAATCAGTTATTAGAAACCGAAGTCAATGAAGCCTTTTTAAAAGAAAACAATATCCCAGTATTCAGACGTTTGTCTGGTGGTGGGGCAGTATACTCGGATGAAGGGTGTATCAAGTACAGTTTTTTATCCAAAAAATTTGATAAAGATGTCATTTTCAAAGAATCATTAACCAAAATCAAATCCGTATTTGACGCTTTAAACATACCAGTGGTGTTATCGGGTCGAAATGACATTCTTTTTGACGGGAAGAAATTCTCAGGAAACGCCTATTTTCATAATCAATACGGGTCTTGTTTACACGGTACCATTTTGTATGACACAGACTTTGAAACCTTGGTCAAATCGATAACACCTTCGAATGAGAAACTCATCTCTAAAGGCATTGAATCGGTCAGACAACGCGTCACCAACATGAAAGACGTGGTTGGTAAAGACATTGAAGATTTTACCCATTTCTTGGTGAATCATTTGACCGATGGGGAATACGTATTAACCGAAGCACAAGAACAAAAAGTGTTTGAGCGGATGAAACGATTCAGTGAACCAAGCTATATCAAAGGCAATAACCCGCCCTATAGTTTTAAACATATGAAGCGATTCAACTGTGGGTCGGTGGGTGTTAAATTAGACATCAACCGCGGAATCATCAAAGACTTTATCGTATATGGGGATTATTTCACAGACCAAGAACCCGAAGATTTAAAAGGTTATTTTGTCAATCAACCCTTCCATGTGGAAACCATTGAAACAATCATCAATCAATTTCATGTGGGCGATTATATTGTTGGGTTAACCAATGAAGAATTCATCAGTCTATTCAAGGAGGATGTATGATGGATATGAAAATCACGTGTCTACACGATAGACACCTCAAACTCGGTGCGAAAATGACCGAATTCGGTGGCTTTGATATGCCGGTATCTTATAAAGGTATCCTACAAGAACACCAAGCGGTACGTGAAGCCTGTGGGGTATTTGATTGTTCCCACATGGGTGAAATTGACTTAAAAGGCAAAGACGCGGTGAAATTCTTAAACGAAATCACCACCAATGATTTTTCCGATTTAAAAGACAAACAACTACAATACACCTTACTCTGTGAAGCATCGGGTGGGGTCGTCGATGATTTGATGGTTTACCAATACAACAAAGAACACTTTCTATTGGTTGTCAACGCTTCGAATACCACGAAAGATTTTAAATGGTTAACCAGCCATCAATCCGGGTATCAAATCGAATTGTCCAACGATTCCGAATTTTTTGGACAACTCGCTTTACAAGGACCAAAAGCAGTAGAGGTATTGAAAGGACTCATCCCTGAAGTAGAATCGCTATCCTTCATGCATTTTGACATGTTTCAATGGAAAAACCACGAATACATCATTTCAAGAAGTGGGTATACGGGTGAAGATGGGTTTGAAATCTATGGGTCACCGAAAGCGACCGTTGAACTATGGGACCAACTGATGAGTTTACAAGTTGAACCGTGTGGATTAGGTGCGAGAGATACCTTACGTTTTGAAGCAGGACTCCCCCTCTATGGCCATGAAATCAATGGGTTCATCACACCACTCGAAGCGGGATTATCTTTTGGGGTTAAACTCCACAAACCATTCATTGGTAGAGATGTCTTATTGAAACAAAAAGAACAAGGCCTCGAAAGACGAATCATCGGCCTTGAACTGCTTGAAAGAAATATTGCGCGTGATGGTTATATCGTCTATGATGCCAATCAAAAGATGATTGGATACATCACCACGGGCTATATGATTCCAAATACAACAAAAGCGCTTGCGAACGCGATGATTGACTCCAATGTTAAAATTGGTACAGAAGTATATGTTGAAATTAGAAACAAGATGGTGAAAGCCGTCATTAGAAATAGAAAATTCTACGAAAAGAAATATAAAAAAGAGGTCTAGACATGGAAAAAATTCTAAAGGATTTACTGTACACCCCAACCCATGAATGGGTTAAGATTGAAAACAACAAAGCGAAGATTGGTATCACAGACTATGCACAACACAGCCTTGGATCAGTGGTCTTCGTCGATTTGCCAAATGTTGGCAGTACATTCGGTCAGTTTGACCCATTTGGTGCTGTAGAATCGGTTAAAGCAGCGTCTGATTTATTGATGCCAATTACCGGCAAAGTCATCGCTGTCAATGAAGCTTTACTCTCACAACCAGAACTTTTAAACGACGATGCTTTTGCCAATTGGGTCATCGAAGTTGAAGTCTCTGACGCAGCCGAAGTATCTAAATTATTGTCTCCAGAAGCGTATCAAAAGACCCTACATTAGGAGGACCTATGTTCAAATACTTCCCGCATACTGAGCAAGACATCCAAGAGATGCTTGATAAAATCGGGGTTCAATCGATCGATGAGCTTTTTTTAGATTTACCTAAAAAGCTTCAAACCAAACCCGATTACCAAGTACCGCTTGCGAAAAGTGAAATAGAACTCAGAAATCATTTCAAGGGGTTATCGGGTAAAAACCGAGAACTCATCATTTTTAGAGGGGCTGGTGCCTATGACCACTATACACCATCAGTCATCCCAGCCATCATTTCAAGAGAAGAATTTTTAACTGCTTATACACCTTACCAACCAGAGATTGCCCAAGGCACACTCCAATACATCTTTGAGTTCCAAAGTATGATCACAGACCTCACAGGGATGGATGTGTCAAACGCATCCATGTACGATGGTCCAACTGCGACCGCAGAGGCGATGTTTATGGCGGTTGCACAAACGAGAAAAAACAAGATTGTACTTTCTGATAACGTCAATCCAAATGTGATAGATGTTGTTAAAACGTATTCTTTATACCGTGGTATTGAAGTTTTAATTATCGCTTCGAAAAACGGTTTGGTCGATAGAACCCTATTGGATGAAGCCCTAGAAAACGCAGCTGGATTCATTGGCCAAGTACCAAACTATTTTGGTTTGGTTGAAAACCTTACGGATGTGTCTGAAAAGGTTCAATCCAAAGGTGGTATCATGATCATCAATGCCGACCCACAAGTCTTAGAGACCATTGAGTCACCACGCAAGATGAAAGCCGATATCGCATGCGGCGAATGCCAAAGTTTAGGTATTCCTCTATCTTATGGTGGCGCATATGTGGGTTATTTAGGTACGACAGAAAAACTATTACGCAAGATGCCTGGCCGTATTTGTGGGGTCACCACCGATGTCGATGGCAAGCGTGCGTTTGTATTAACCCTTCAGGCGAGAGAACAACACATTCGAAGAGAAAAAGCCAACTCAAACATCTGTTCAAACCAATCCTTGATGGCATTATGGACCACCATTTATATGTCAACCATGGGCAAACAAGGCCTGAAAGAAGTGGTTGCACAATGCTATCAAAATAGCCATTATCTACAAGAACAACTCATTAAGACAGGTTTATTTAAACCCGTTCACAACGGCTTTTTCATCAAAGAATTCTTATTAGAAGCATCTTTTGATTTAAAAGCGTTTGAACAAAAGTGCATTCAAAAAGGCATTTTGCCGGGTTTAATCATCGAAGACAAATACATGTTATTCGCTGTGACTGAAAAGCGTACGAAACAAGAAATGGATCTACTGGTATCCTTAGTCGGAGGTGCAAAATGAAAGCATACGACCAATTGATTTTTGAGATCAGCAAACCTGGACGTGTCGGTTATTCTTTACCGAAAAACAACTTACCATACGACATCTCGAAAGATATCCCACAAAACCTCAAGAGAAGTGAAGAAACGTTGTTGCCAAGTGTTGCAGAACTTGACTTGGTTAGACACTATTCCAATGTTTCAAGAAAGAACTTTGGGATCGAAACAGGGTTCTATCCTCTAGGGTCTTGTACAATGAAGTATAACCCAAAAATCAACGAAGAAATCGCTGCGTTACCTGGTTTAAGAAACATCCACCCACTTCAACCTATGGATACAGCTCAAGGCTCATTAGAAATCTATTATGAGACCGCACGTATGTTATCCGAACTCTCAGGGATGGCTAGTTTCTCCTTAAACCCATTCGCGGGTGCCCAAGGTGAACTGGCTGGCCTCATGATTATGAAAGCCTACCATCACCATAATGGCAACCTTCACAAGACCAAAGTCATCGTGCCAGATTCGGCACATGGTACCAACCCAGCCTCCGCGACGGTTGCTGGCTTTGAAATCATTGAAGTCAAATCCAATAAAGATGGCACGGTCAATATCAAAGCGTTAAAAGAAGCCTTAAGTGATGAGGTTGCAGGCATCATGCTGACCAACCCAAATACCTTGGGTATCTTTGAAAAAGACATCTTAAAGATATCCAAACTCATTCACAGTGTGGACGGGTTACTCTATTATGATGGCGCGAACTTAAATGCGTTATTGGGTCGTGCACGTCCAGGTGATATGGGCTTTGACATCATCCATATCAACTTACACAAGACCTTCTCAACCCCACACGGTGGCGGTGGTCCAGGGTCTGGTCCAGTGGGTGTTTGTAAGAAGTTAGTCGATTTCTTACCAAGCCCACAAGTCTATAAGAGAAGAAACAAATTCATCTTAGAACAACCTATCCATACCATTGGTCACGTCTCCGGATTCTTAGGTAACTTCAGTGTAATCATTAAAGCCTATAGTTTCATGTTAACTTTAGGGAAGGAAAACCTTTCTAAAGTGGGTGAACTATCGGTATTGAACGCGAACTACCTAAAAGAATCCTTGAAAGAAGACTATTTCCTACCAATCAAAGGCTTGTGTAAACACGAAGTGGTCTTTGATGGCTTAGTCGATAAATCTACCGGGGTAACAACCTTGGATGTTGCGAAAAGATTGTTAGACTTTGGAATGCACCCACCAACGATTTATTTCCCACTCGTGTTCCATCAAGCATTGATGATTGAACCGGTTGAAAATGAATCGAAAGAAACATTAGACCAATTCGTCAGTGTCATGAAACAAATCGCATTTGAAGCGAAAAATGACCCTGAAAAAGTCAAACATGCCCCATATACCACCGTCGTTCGTCGTTTAGATGAAGTATCGGCGGCACGTAACCCAAGGGTTAAATACAGAGATTTATTGAAATAATACAAAAACAGTTCACCGCGGTGAACTGTTTCTTTTTTAGACTAACTTGTCGATGATCGCTTTCGCAAATACAGGTAAATCAGCAGGTGTTCTAGAGGTGATCAAATGGCCGTCGACCACCAACGCTTCATCTAGATATTTCGCACCAGCATTTTCAATATCCACACGGATCGAATGGAATCCGGTCAGCTTTTTACCTTTGAGGTTACAAGCGGATATCATCAACCATGGGCCATGACAGATGGACGCGACCACTTTTTGTTGCTCGTCCATTGCTTTAACGAAATCAACGGTTGCTTGACAACGACGCATGTAATCGGGTGAAAATCCACCTGGAATGATGACGCCTTCGTAATCCGAAGGGGATACATCTTTACTCGCATAATCACTCTTTAGTGGCATGCCAAATTTGCTTTTATAGGTGTTGTTGGCCACTGAACCAATCAAATCTACTTGAAATCCAGCTTCTTGCATACGGTAATAAGGGTAAATGAGTTCTTTATCATCGTATAAATCTTCAATCAATATCGCAATTTTTCTCAAAATAAAACACCTCTTTCTTAGCCTCATTATAACAAAAATCATATTTATTTTTTAGACGAATGCTTCATAACATTTTGACATCAAGCGCGACAAAAACGGTCGATTCATTGTATAATGAGGGAAAAGGTGGTGTAATCATGGAGTTGAATAAAACGGAATGGCGTTCATCGGATCGAGTGGCGTTTTTAGCCTATTTGAAATCATTTGAACAACCGAATAAAGTCGATTGGACAAGGCGCATTCTCAACACAAAAATGCCGTTATTAGCCATACCAACCAAAACCATCGATCAGATAGCTAAAGAAATCTTCAAAGGCGACTATCCATCCTTTTTAGACTTGCACATCGATGATTACTATGAATCAATCGCCATTCAAGGCAAACTCATTACCAAAATCAAAGACTTTGATATAATGAAGCGTTATTTAGATCGTTACGCTACCGTGATGGAAAATTGGGCTCATTGTGATCTATTGTCATTCGATATTCATCCAAAGAATCAATCCAAATTCATCAATCTTTCCTATGGCTATCGTCATTCGACTCAACCATTCATCCGTCGACTCAGTTTGATGATTTTATTTCAAATGGTCAAAGACACTGAGATTCTACCCATCATTTATGAAGCACTTTTGGCACTTGAAGATGAACAAGACTATTATGTCATCATGATGGCAGGATGGTTGTTATCGGAATGCATCATTCAACACAAAACACCAACGCTATCATTCATTCAACATAAAGAGCTAAACCCGAAAATTGTCAATAAAGGCATTCAAAAATGCCGTGAAAGTCTACGATTATCCAAAGCCGAAAAAGACGATTTGCTTATATATAAGCGAGAAAAAAACCACAAACGGTAATCCCGATTGTGGCTTTTTTCTTATTTGTTTTCAAATAATTTGATTAGGGTTGGATAAACACCGATACCATCACGGGTTTGTAAACCACTGTGAATGACTGGGTTTAATAAAGCTTGGTCAATCCCTTTGTTGGCGATTTCTAGACCATATCTTAAGGTTGCGTTATTGAGCGCGATTGAAGATGTTTTCGGTACAGACCCTGGCATATTCGCGACGCCATAGAATAACACATGACCTACTTTGTATATTGGGTTATCATGATAAGTTACTTTAGAAAAATTAGAAATACCACCTTGGTCAATCGCGACGTCGACGATGATGGCACCCGGTTTCATGAGTTCTAGGTATTCATCTTTGATGAGTTTAGGTGCGGCGTCACCTGGAATTAACACAGCTCCGATGACAACATCGGCTTCAACGATCGATTTCTTTAGGTTTTCTTGGTTCGAATAAAGGGTATGTACTTTATTGTGGTATAAATCTTCTAAGTAACCTAAACGCTTCGTATCGATATCAAGTACAGTCACGTTCGCTTCCATACCAACCGCCATACGGCAAGCACTTTGACCAACGATACCAGCACCGATGATGGTGACTTTGGCTCTTGGTGTACCTGGTAAACCAGACATTAAGACCCCAGTACCACCAAAGAAGGCTTCAGAATATTTCGCACCCTCAACGACAGACAACCTCCCCGCAACCATACTCATCGGTTCGAGACATGGGAGTGTTTTTTGATATTCCATGGTTTCATAAGCGACGGATAAAACTTTCTTTTGTTTCAATGCTTGATACAAAGGTTCATTAGAAGCTAAGTGTAAGTACGTATATAAAATCAGGTTTTCTTTAAAAAGGGCATACTCTGATTCTAGTGGTTCTTTGACTTTGACAATCATATCGCTTCTAGACCAAACAGATTTCGCATCTGAGACCATTTCACAGCCTAGAGCTTCATATTGTTCATCCGTAAAACCAGAACCCAAACCAGCCCCATTTTCAATGAGGACTTGATGTCCACTTCTGACATACTCTGACGCTGCATTTGGGGTTAAACCAACTCTAAATTCATATTTTTTAATTTCTTTGACACATCCGATAATCATAGGCTCACCTCTACAACTATTTTAACATAACCAAAGCCTCTTGATGCAAAATTTCATTGAAAAATGTAAGCCTTATGCTAAACTAATAGAGGGAGGAATGACCAATGCACTATAAAAAATCCATTTGTTATTCAGGGTATCGATTGAACCAAAGTCCAGTCACCAAAATATACCCTTCAAAACAAGAAATACTCGAAGACTTACAACTACTCATCAAAGATGGGTATGAACAAATTCGTATGTATGACCCAGGCATGCACGCGAGACTCACTTTAGAAGTGATCAAAGAACACAATTTGCCGATCAAAGTCATGCAAGGCATGGACTTAGATGGTGAAGTCATCAACAACAACGTTGGTTGGGGTGAACCACTCAAAACCAAAGACATCATCCAAAACAAGAAGAACAACCTTAAGCAGTTGGATCTGTTGATTGAACTAGCCAACCAATACCCTGACATCATCAATTATGTATCTGCAGGTAATGAGAATACTTCAGATTGGAATCCAAAGATGGTTGCGGTAGACACCTTAGCGAAATACATTCGAACACTCAAAGAAAATATCAAACAACCTGTAACATTCTGTGAAGGGGTCTATTTTTGGAACACCCACGCGATGCCACTGGTGAAAGAAGTAGACTTTGTGTCCATCCATATTTATCCATTTTGGTTAAGAAAACCACATGAAGAAGCGTTGGAAAATACATTCGCAGCTTATGAGGCAACCAAAGAAAACATTAAAGACAAACCGATCATCATCACCGAAGCGGGTTGGCCAACCAAATCCAGTCTAGGAGACTACACGTCTAATGCGTTTCATCGTACCTATGTAGATGGCTTAGAAGCTTGGGCAAAAAAGAACGATGTGTTGCTTTATATGTTTGAAGCCTTCGATGAACCATGGAAGGGTTCGGATAAACCAGATGAACCAGAAAAACACTGGGGTGTCTACGATTTGAACCGAAATAAAAAGTAAATTGTAAGCGTTTTTAAAAATAACGCCCATAATCATTGACAAACCAACAAGACTGCGTTTTAATAGAGGTGTGAGTACAAAACCGATATTAAAAAATAGTCTTTTTCTTTTAGAAAAGAAAGACGGAAGGCAAGGGACAAGGCATTGTTTAAAAGTGCGTATTTAGAGCGAGTGTTTAACGATGTACTTAAAAAGGACAACGGACAACCGGAATTCATTCAAGCGGTTGAAACGTTCTTTTTATCGATGGATGACATCATTTCGATGACACCGCAAATTGAAAAGTATGGCATTATGGAACGTCTGGTTGAACCAGAACGTCTAATCCATTTTAGAGTCACCTGGGTCGATGATCAAGGCATCACACGTGTCAATCGCGGTTATCGTGTCCAGTTTTCATCTGTTTTAGGACCTTACAAAGGCGGGTTGCGTTTCCACCCAACCGTTAACGCCTCCACCATGAAGTTTTTGGGTTTTGAACAAACCTTTAAAAATGCCTTAACCGGCTTACCGATGGGTGGGGCGAAAGGCGGCAGTGATTTTTCATCGATTGGTAAATCTGATGGTGAAATCATGCGTTTCTGTCAAAACTTTATGTTAGAACTCTATCGCCATATCGGTCCAGACACCGATGTACCCGCAGGGGACATTGGTGTGGGTGCCAAAGAGATTGGATATTTGTATGGCATGTATAAGAAAATCCGTAATGAATCTGTCGGTGTCATGACTGGTAAAGGCTTAACTTATGGTGGGTCTTTGGTCAGAAAAGAAGCGACTGGGTATGGCTTATGTTACTTTGTTTCGGAAATGCTTAAAACCTATCGTTCCGACCGCATGGATGATAAAAAAGTCGTTATCTCTGGATCTGGTAAAGTTGGACTATACGCCGCGATTAAAGCCCATGAACTCGGCGCGATTGTGGTAGGTATGTCGGATGTCAATGGTTATATTCACGATCCAGAAGGTTTAAAGATGGATATTGTTACAGAACTTGCCAGCAATGGTGAACTCTCGAAGCGATACCATGAAAGAACGGGTTGTGAATATGGAAACGATCCGAGGGGACTATGGCGCGTACCATGTGATATCGCGATGCCGTGTGCCATTCAAAATGAACTCGATTTAGAATCGGCCAAAGCGTTGGTAGCCAATGGTTGTTACTTGGTAGCGGAAGGCGCGAACATGCCTTGTACATTAGAAGCTGAAAAGTATTTCACTGAAAATCAAATTCTATTCGCACCTGGTAAAGCCGCGAATGCCGGTGGGGTCGCTGTTTCACTGTTTGAAATGAGCCAAAATGCGATGCATTACCCTTGGCCATACGATGAAGTGGATGACAAACTCAAAGGCATCATGAAAGAAATATTCTTCAAATGTTACACAGCTGCACGACGTTATAAAAACCCTTATGACCTCATCAGTGGCGCGAACATCGCTGCTTTCCTTCGTGTTTATGAAGCGATGATGGATCAAGGTATACAATAGAACTTTTAAAACCGTACCTTTGTTGAGGTACGGTTTTTCGTTAATATGAACACTGAGTGGTTATTCAAGAATTTCATATTATATATTTTATAAACACTGTTTGAAAAAAATATAATCAGACATGGATTATTGATTGGAATATGTTAAAATTGTTCTAATGAAAGGAGCGATTTCGATGTATAAAACCATTTTGTTTGATATGGATGGCACATTGATTGAATCTAATGACCTCGTTTTAGATATCTATCAAAGCCTAGTCAAACTTCACCCACCCAAAGTCAGTTTAAAAAGTATTCCTGTAGCCGATGTGCTTGCGAAAGGATACCCAGAAGTACTCGAAATGCTCTATGGTAAAAAACGTCCGGATTTGATTGAAGAGATTTACCGAATTCACAGCGAACTCGCGGTCAATCACTTAAAACTCTATCCGAACACATTGGACATTTTAGAAAGCTTAAAAAGCCGAGGTATCAAGCTTTACATCATCACCTCAGAACTCAGGAAAATCGCGATAGCGGAACTCACAGGTCTCAGCATTTTCCATTTCTTTGAAGACATCATCGCGTTTGAAGATGTATCTAGACCTAAACCAGACCCAGAAGGGATCATCAAATTGATCACCACCAAAAAACTCAATAAAAAAGAAATGATGTTTGTGGGGGATTCGATTTCGGATGCGAAAGCCGCCAAAGATGCAGGGATATTATCCATCTACATGAATTGGCATAAAGACGCCTCTAAGATGATCTATTTCGACAAGACATTCCATGCTTTTGATGAGTTGTGTAGTTTTACCTATGATTATGAACCTGTGTTGACACTCAAGATGAAACCCAATAAACCATTTAAAATCGTTCAGTTCACCGATTTGCATTTGATGAATGACATGAAGGATTTGAAAACCAAGGGTTTAATCAAAAAGATGATTGCGGAACATAAACCCGATTTCATCGTCTTTACTGGTGACCAAACGATGTCAAAAGATAGCCCTAAATTATATAAAGATTTAGGGGCTTATATGGGACAATTCAAAACCCCATGGAGTTTTATCTTTGGTAACCACGATACCGACGAAGGTGTTGCGTACGAAGCACTCATTGAACAAATCAACGATGCGAATTACTTATCCTATAAACCGGGTAATCCAAAGTATGGGTATTCCAACTATTTCATTGAAGTTAAAGACAAAAAACTGACCAAAGGTTTGTTATTTATGATGGATTCCCATGTCGATGCGTTTTACATCATCGATCAAAAACCAACCTGGGGGTATGGTTCACTTAAAGATGAACAACTCCTTTGGATGGACAGTGTGGTCAATCAATACCATTTGCCTTTTGAAAAAGTACCGAGTTCACTCTTGTTTTGTCATATTCCACCTTATGAATTTAAATCGGTCACGCCAGAACAAAAGCAGGACTACATTGGGTCTTATCATGAAACCCCATGTACCCCACCGATTCCAAACCATATGATGGAAATTCTCAGTAAAAAGAACAGTTGTAAAGGCATCTTTGTTGGACATGACCACTACAATGATTATGCCTTCTACCACAACCAAGTATTGTTGGCATATGGCCGTGTCAGCGGTTATTATGACTATGGTCCAAAAGGATTTAAAAAGGGCTGTCGTGTCATTGAATTGAATCACGATGGTGAAATCAATACATACGTCAGCATTCTATAAAAAGAAGAAGCCCGTTCAGTGTTTTTCACTGAGTTGGCTTCTTTTGTTATTCTTCTTCATCTCTAACAATTTCGATGACAATTGGTATATCCATTTCGGAAGAATAGACCTCTAACGCATTTTTAAATGTGACAAATTCATAAGGTTCAAGTGGTATAACAATCGGGTAACTGAAATCTAAGATTTCGTTATATAGTTCTAACACATAATGACCATCATCATAATAAAGATACTCTACAACGAGCCTTTTTCCAATACGATAAAACAAAATACCCGTTTCATTGTTTTGATCGTCTTCTAAGTAACTGAATTGGATGCTGTAATCCGGTAGGGTATTTAGGATATTTTTAAACTGCTTACGATTATTCACTAAACCTACATGAATACGAGAAATACCAGGTACAGGGGGTATATATATCGTTTCTAGTGACGCTTCAACTTCATAGGGATTCAATAATCTTTTAAATGTCAATGATGAATCTTTAATAAAAATAGAAACGATGACAAAAATAATACAAATAATACCAAATATTCCCGTTAAGGTAGAGCCCATGTACAAGTTACTTTGATGATCGTTGATGTAGTCTTCCAAAGTCAAAATCTCAACGTCGTTATGATAGACATAAACAGCTTTCTTATCATATTCATCGGAGTCAGCATCGATATATCCAATCACTAATAGTTCGTTTTTTTCTAGTGAGCCCAGATATGTTTTATTAGGATGAACAAATGAGGGGATATAGAGCGGCTTATCCTGTTCAAAAACAAGGATGTAAGTATCACCACTTTCGTATTCATCATTATAAAAAGTAAACGTTTCTTCTTGAATTCCTGTAACATTAAAGTTTTGAGCATCTAAGTACAACTTTCCTGATCCACAGAATAGTGCTATTCCAATAGCAGAAGCTGCAACAATTATAAGTATTTTTCTAAAATACATCAGTCTTTACCTCATCTCAATATTATTATACAATTTTATACTTGAAAATATAATTATATTTATACATAATGTTTTTATCGGAAAACATGAGCATGGGTTTTGTCGGTTATCAATCTTTTTTATAGGGTACATTTATTAGGGATATATGTCTTTTATTCTCTGTGTATTTTGATGTCATTTATATTTCGATGTATCCTCTAAAAAACTGCGATTTTCCCTACTATTATCATTGATTAAAAAGGTTAAATATTATATGATTAATATACTGGAGAGATGTATGTGTTAAAAAAGATCATTGTTATTTCAAATACCCCTACAAGCGACATCAAATGGCTTGAATATATCAACGAAGAAAATATCCTCAACGGCTTAAACGCGATTGAGGTTAATCAAATAAAAGATGCGAAAAACATAGGTAAGTTACTCTATAAACATCAATTATTTGATATTTTTGTGTTTTCCAAATCCAAACAAGCGTTACGAACACTCTACAAGAGTTACCCATATGCAAGACTCATTTACATGCCAGACACTTTCAATAGTTTGGTCGATTTATCCAAAGATGCCTTTAACAATCACGCCCATACGGTGTGTTTAAAAGCGACTGCTTTATCCTCATCCATGGTACGACATTTGAAGATGTACGGATTGGTTGTTTTTGCGTATGTTGAAAAACAATCGGATATCTATCAAGCGGTATTGGCAGGTGTCGATGGTCTGTATGGTAAAAACATCGATAAAAAACAGATTGATGTGAAAGGTGATTATGCTTTTTCACCGTTTGTTATTGCCCATCGTGGGTATCACGCCAATGCACAAGAAAACAGTTTAAAAGCCGCTGCAGAAGCGGTCAGAATGAAATCCGATTTCGTCGAACTGGATTTCCAAATGACCAAAGACAAACACATTGTAGTGAATCACGACGATTCTTTGGGTCGTACTTATGAAAAAGACTATGTCATTCGTAAAGACACCCTCAAATCACTACAATCCATCAAAATGACCTATCAAGGGGAAAAAACAGATGAAGTATTGCCTACTTTATCGATGTTTCATCGCCATTTAAAGGATACCAACACATCGTTATTGATTGAAGCTAAAACATCATCCGGTACAGCCATGAAGCGTTTGAACCGAGTCCTCTCGCAAATGGACCGTCCACCGTTACTCATGAGTTTTTATCCATTCGCCTTGGTCAATTTCAAGAAGTACGCGAAAGGGTATGCTCGGGGATTTTTAATTGACCTTGAACAAAACCACATGAGCGTATCAGATATCATCAAAATATCCAATAAATACAACCTCATGATTCACCCATACTTTAGTCATACCAAATCCAACTTAATTGAGATTCTCAAGAAGAGAGCGATTTTATACTGTCCTTGGGGATTGAAAACCGATATCGATTTAAGAAAAGCATTCTTATCTGGATATTATGGCATCAATACCGATGAATCTCATCGTTTTAAAGACTTCATCAAGTATTTGGTGGTGAAAACCAGACATACTTATTACATTGGCGATACACTCACCCTTCAAACAACCACGGATGTAGGGTCTGAAATCGAAGGAAACATTGAGGTATTGTTCCAAAACCCACTCGGTTTGGTGATTGAAAATAATCGAATTACGCATGCTACCTTAGATGGTATGGCTTATTTATATGTGACTTACATGGTTAAAACCGACTTGGTCAACTATACCTTGATGTCTGATCTCATTCAAATTGAAGTTAAGCGTAGTTCTCATGAATAACGTCTATTTACATAACCTATACGCCTCGAAAACAGAAGCGGGTTATTCACTACATAAATTCCCTACCTCACTGATAAAACACCTTTCTGCGAAGGGTCAACCCAATGCGTATACATTGTTTGGTTCAGAGATTAGATTTACCATTGTAAGCAAAGTAACGGTGGAAGTCTACACACCAAATACGGCACAAATCCTCATTTATTATGGGGATTATCAAGGGGAGTTTCACAGATTCAGTGGGTCATATACCTTTCAAATCGAACCTAAATTTGATGAAGAAGGTTTGAAACGGTTATCCCAATATCATCGATTTGAACCCAATTTAGTTCGCATCATTCTCAAAGAAAATATGACAGTGAGATCCATTGAAGGTGAATATGTATTCCCGGATATTTCCAAGTTCCCAAAACAGAAGTATTTGGCTTATGGGACATCCATTACACAAGGCAGAAATGGGTTCACCCCAGATTTAAATTACCCAGGCATCGTGTCTGAAGCATTGGGGTATGAATGTTATAATTACGGCATGAGTGGTTCAGCGTATATTGAACAAGCACTGGTGGATTTCATGTGTGAAAACACGTATGACCTCATCACATTAGAGCTCTCAGTGAATTTGTTGGGGGATGGCTATGATGTTTCAATATTCAAAGACAGACTTAGTTATTTACTTCAAAAAATAGCACAAACACAACCACACGCAACCGTGATTGGTATCACGATTTTAGACAATTGGCGAAAGCTAGGGTTTGATCAAAACAGAGGCACACAAAAGGATGTCATCTTATATCGAAATGCTTTCAAATCAATCATGAAAGATTATCCTCAGTTCATTCTACTAGAGGGTGAATCGATGTTAGAATTCCATCACCTATCCACCGACTTAATTCACCCTTCTCAATATGGCATGATTGAACTAGCAAACCAAATACTTAAACACACAAAGATGT
Organism: Paracholeplasma manati; assembly: GCF_025742995.1. NCBI lineage: Bacteria > Bacillati > Mycoplasmatota > Mollicutes > Acholeplasmatales > Acholeplasmataceae > Paracholeplasma > Paracholeplasma manati. The sequence continues at coordinate 154,255 of NZ_JAOVQM010000002.1, forward strand.
AAGTAAATTTACATCTTTTTTTGCTTAAAAAGGGAAATACATACCCAATTGTGGTATAAATAATATGGTGATAATATATGAGTTTAAACACATTATACGATGAAGCATTGTCCTATTTAGGACTCAATGTAAAAGAAAAAGACCCAGCGAAAGCCATTAAAATCTTAGAAACGTTGGCGTTAAATGGATACGCTGATGCTTTTTACCACTTAGGTAGAAGCTTCGCGATTGGTGAAGGTAATACCATGGATGTGGTCAAAGCGAAAGAACTCTATGAAACTGGTATGTCCTTAGGCAGCCTTAAGTGTTTCTATGGGTTTGCGTTACTCCATACCACAGGGTATGGTGTATTAAAGGATGAAAGACTGGCTAAAGATTATTTTGAAGCAGGTTATCAAGGCATCCTAGAAGAAGCGAATCAAGGCGATCCGATTTCAAACTACATGATGGGCTGTTACTACTATTATGGGTTCTATGTTAAAAAGTATATCGCGACCGCGATTGAATATTTGGATAAATCCGCTCAAGCAGGCTATGCAGAAGCACAGTTCTTATTGGGTTCAATCTATGAAGCATTGCATAAGGATGTTCGTAAGGACAAAGAAATCTTTGAATACTATTCTTTAGCTGCGATGCAAGGCCATGCCTATGCACAATACGCATTAGCCCTTTTATACATCGATTCAGACATTGTTTCTAAGGATTATAACGAAGCTAAGAAGTGGTTAGAATTATCGTCTAAACAACACCACTATTTGGCTTTAGGTACCTTAGGTATGCTTTATTATGAAGGTGAATTTGGTCAAAAAGATTATGATAAAGCCTACCCTTATTTAAAAGAGTCTGCGGATTTAGGCTACGCCCTGGCCCAATACTACATCGGTTTGATGTATAAAAATGGTCAAGGGGTTGAAAAAGACATCGATGAAGCGGTGACTTATTTAACCTTAGCAGCCAATCAAAACGATATGAATGCCCAGTACAATTTAGGTGTGCTCTATTTCAAATATAAAGGTAAACCGCACTTTGACAAAGCTTTCCACTGGCTTACCAAAGCAGCAGAACAAAAACACCCATATGCGCAGTATAATTTAGGTGTCATGTATCAAAATGGTGATTTTGTTAAACAGGATTATGAAAAAGCATCGGTTTTATACCGTCAAGCCGCTGAAAAAGATGTGGTAGGCGCGATGTTTAACTTAGGCATGTTATACATGAAAGGCCTTGGTGTTGTTAAGAGTGAAGACACTGCCGTTCATTATTGGAAAAAAGCAGCCAACCTAGGTCATGATCAATCGAAGATGTATTTAGAATCTGTCGAAGCATTTAATAGGAAGCATATAAAATGAACGTTATAGTAAAACCATTTCATCTACCACTATTGAATCGTGATGCGAAACTGTATGTGATGTTACCAGAACACCTAGACATCGATACAGCCTACCCTTTGATCTTTTTTCACGATGGTCAAAATGTATTTTTTGATAGAGACGCATCTTTCGGTGTTTCCTGGGGAATCAAAGAAATCTATGAACAAAACGCTATGCCAAAAGCAGTCATCGTTGGTTTATCCTGTGCAAACGGATTAAATAGATTAGATGAATATAATCCTTTCATCGCTTCTAAATCCGTGTCTTTTGGGGAAACACCACGTTTAACCGGGGGAAAAGGTGATGCCTATCTGCATGACATCATCGATACGGTTTTACCCTATTTAAAAGAACACTACCCAGTGGACTTAAACAACATTACAATCGCTGGTTCATCGATGGGTGGACACATTTCCTTATACGCAACCTTAACGTATCCTAAAGTATTTAAGAACGCTTTATGCTTATCGAATGCGTTTTGGATTTCCGAAGAAGCGATGGTAAACTACATCAAAAACCTAAGGAAAAAACACAAAGGCTTTATCTATATGGATACTGGCGACAATGAATCCGATGATTTTGATTATCTTAAAGCGAATAATCGTGTGTATGAAGCCTTAAATCAAAAACAGATTGAAGCAACCTATAGAATCATTCCTGGCGGTATTCATCATGAATCTGACTGGAATAAGCGTATTAAAGACATCATTTTGATGATAAAATAGAAAAAATCACCCACATATCAAATGAAGGTATGTGGGTGTTTTTTTACATTTTTGTTGAAAATGAGAAAATTCTGTACGTATTGTGTCCGATTTTTAGAAAAAAGAATTATGAGATTTTAGTAAGAACGACAAACTTACCCATCTCCTTTTTTATTGAGTCATTGAATTCATTGATGTAGTATACTTGTTTCAAATTTAAATATGGAATAATGGATGGAATGTTGTTTAAATCCATTTGAAACGAAATGCAAGTAGAAAAAAATACTTGTTTATTCTTTTGTGCTATGAAGTCTTCGTATTTTTCCATCGTAATATACAAATAACCTTTATCCATAAGAGCGAACAGTTCGCTATCCAATCTGACTTGCTTAATGATTTTACCTCTATAGACTTTAATCAATTCGTTATCAACGATGATGATTTTTGAGAAAACATGTTTTTTAATCATGAAAAAAATACAATTAAGAAATATCAGGAAGAAAATTCCAATGGAATTTCCAATTAAACCATCAATAAAAGTATCACTTCTAGAAGTTAAATCTATACTGAGAAATAGTAGCATTAACATTGAAAGGTTCGAGATGATTACACTAATCACAAACTTTTCAACTCGATTTTTACTGACCAACATAATTTATGATTACCTCCGGACTTTTCATAAATACCTATATTGATTAACGTAATCAAAGAACATGGATGCTTGAACTCCTAAATAATTATAATATCCAATTGAAGAAATTGAATCAGATAAATTACCAGCTGAACCACCACTGATTGATGTCGTTTTATATAATAATCCCGCCAGAGTATGCGCCATCAACTATTTCAAGCGTATCCTTAAATACTCTGGTATCACCACTTTGATATACTCGAGATTTTATCTCATCAATGATTTTTATTTTTTGTTTTCTTGTAAAGTACATTACGAATATTCTCTTGGTTTTGCCATCCTTACACATGATTTCTATATAAGGTTTTAAGATTATTGACGATGGCATTTGAATAGGTATTCTTTCATTGATTGAGTTTTCTTCACTCCATATTATACGAACATCCTCAATTTCATCATAATGTATTATGGTTTTAAACTGTATTTTTGATCTCATTCCAAGCCAATCATCTGGTATTGAAATACTTTTATTTAAGAACACAATTCTATGATGTTCAAAACGAATAAATGTAAATAAAACAAAACAAAATGGAAATATCAGTAATAAAAACACGAACCATGTCTTATTTAAAAATGAAAAAACTAGATAATAGCCAGCAACAACACTTAAGATTAACCAAAAAAGCGAGAATAATTGCCAACCGATATTCAATTGGAAGAAAATTTTTGTTTTTTTCATCGTATATAAACTCCTTTTAAGGGATTATGTTGGCAAATCTATCATGCAGTCCGTAAGCATCAAATACACCATTAACAACTGAACCTAAACTGCTATAGTACAAGCTTGCTGCAAACATTTTTCCAAATGTTTTACAAGTAATATTTTTAATCAAGCCCCTATTAAATTTAGTAATAATTTGCCTTGTAACCTGATTGAGGCTACCCCTACCAGAAACATTACCTAAAAACGTATTTGATCCTTTCATCGCATAAGCTAATTTATCCATCATTCCCGCTGTTAATGCTGAAACAACACCAACTGTTAAAGAAGTTAAAAATATTTGTGAAAATGAATAATCAGTTTCTCTAAACAAATTCTGAAATCCCATTCCAAATGCTGATGACAAAAAACCTGTCATAAATGCAGCCCCCATAGGTCCCACTCCTGGAATAATGGAGAAAATCCCACCTAGAGCTCCACCGACAATAGAACCAGTAAACATTCCCCATGACCATGACCATTCACCAGCTAAAGTATATGATACGATTTCACTGACCGTATAAACTACAGCTCCTATGCCTGCCCCTATTAATGCGGCAATGCCAAGCCCTATAATTATCGCACTAATCGCAAAATTCCCATCTGGATCAATAAGATTCACTGGATTATTCGCAGTATACGTATATAAGTTCTCACCACTATTACTCATTGGATTTAAGTAGTTGATACTATCGGGACTAATGAATCTACCTATCTGTGGATTGTAATACCTTGATTGCAAATAATAGAACCCAGTCTCTAAGTCATATCGATATCCGCGATATCGATAAGGATTGATGATCGATAATGATATTCCTGAGGTGTCTGTTGCACTAAGGGTATTACCAAAAGCATCATAGCTATAAGTAACCAATAGAATACCATTATGATGTTAACTATTTCTTTTTAACATATCTTTTACTCTACTCAAGTGCTCGGTTGCTTTAAAATAAGTGGCTTCCTCATAAGTTGGATATTTACAAGCAATGTAGCAAAGCTTTTCTATCTTTTTTTCATTAACAACCAAAGATATTAGTACTTTGTCGAAAAAAACTCTATCCTCTTTTTTTATCTCTTTATCATCTTTATCTAAATAACGAATTTCCATTTCAATGCTTTTGTTTTTTGCTATATTAATCAATTTCGATATGTTTTTCTTAGTTCTTTGATAACTAAACAGTGTTTTGTGTTCAATTTCTTTATCACATGTGCCACAATAAAATAAGTGATGTCTAATATCTGAATCAAAATTTCCTATTATACTTCCGCCATCAGTACTGCTATATAAACTTTCATATTTTTTCGCTTCATCTGAATTTGAGTTTAAAATTTTGTGATTCAGTTTTTTTGACAATAAATTACCACACCATGGACAATAGTGTTTTTTAAAAAGGAATTTAATTATATTTCCGTGAAAATAATAAGATTTTCTCATTTGATCTCCTTTACCACGTCAATCTAATATAAAAACTTACACCACTAGGACCAGGATTTCCTAAGGCAAAAACAAATCCATTGCTTCCAACTCCAAGTTGAAACTCTCCTGTTGTCATAAATTTAGCAGAACCACCAATCTTTATATAGGAAAGTGGACTCATTTTTTGTTAATTAATATATTACTTATTTATAAATAAATAAGCTAACAAGTGCTATAACATTAAACATGTCAACAGCAATATGTCCTCCTCTTAAATGCAATTTTGTATTTGAAAGCAGAAAGAAAATAACTGCAACACCAATACATAGCAAACTAGTATTGTAATTGTTATGTTTTCGTATAAAAAGTACATTAATTAACAATGATAATATACAAATTATAAACAAGACAACATGTACTATATTTCTTAAGTCCCACTCAATTTTCATAAACCATTGTATACTCAGTAGTGTAATAATATACTGTGTACTTTCCTTTCTTTCTATTGTTATAAATAAATCAAGCGCTGTGGATTTGGTCCATAAAATGTTGTTAGACTACTAGAGTAGGCTATAACCACAGATCCTATTTTTTACCAATTATAAGTTAGTTAGCGCAAAACGCTACATCACAAGGTTATTGTAAATAGAATCTCATGTCAAAGGATAATAGCTAAAAAATTAATGAAGGTGCTTGAAATGAGATTAGTCTGAATCAATATTTTCTAAGGGACTAGCTAATTTTTAAACGGATAGTTCTAATCGTTCATATACATACAAATTATAACATTTAGAAGGATGATATAAAAGTCTGATTTTTAATTATTTAGCTCATTCATTTCATATAATTAAAGATTGAATTGATTATGAAATTTATTGATGAAGATGGAATAGAACTCGCAAGTATATCCAAGTATTGTGAAAGCAATTACTACAAATACAATGATCAAGGCATTCGCACTAAAAAACAACAGGTACATGTAGTGGCAATAAAACAACCAAATATACATTGAGTAGCAATTTGGTCATTATGGAATCTTGGGGAACAAGTAACAATCAAAGAATCTATTATACATACGATGTAGATGGTTCCTTAATCAGTTTTAGATATAACAATAATGAATATTTTTACATCCGCAACCTTCAAGGTGATATAATAAAGATAATTGATATCAGTGGTAATGTATTGGTTACTTATAGCTATGATGCTTTTGGTAATACCCTTAATACAACAGACACCTCTGGAATATCATTATCGACCATCAACCCCTATCGATATCGCGGATATCGATATGACTTAGAGACTGGGTTCTATTATTTGCAATCAAGGTATTATAATCCACAGATAGGTAGATTCATTAGTCCCGATAGCATCAACTATTTAAATCCAATGAGTAATAGTGGTGAGAACTTATATACGTATACTGCGAATAATCCAGTCATGTATACAGACAGCACCGGATATGCACCAGAATGGTGGAACAACTTTTGGAATAGTACTGCTGGGAAAATAACAGGAACCATTTTAGTTGTTGCGGTTGTAGTTGGATTATCTATCCTTACTGCAGGATGGGGTGGAGCTCTTACAATATATTTGGGCGGTAGTTTTTGGGCTGCAGTAGCTGGCGGAGCCTTAGGTGGAGCTATCTCTGGAGCAATATACGGCGCAGGAATCAGTATGATTTCACAGGGTTTCTCAGATGGATACACCAACATAAGTTACACGAAAGTGGTTAAAGATACCTTGATTGGTATGGTATCTGGTGCCATAATTGGCGCTGCTTTTGCTGCTGCTGGTAGAGGATTGGGATTACTGGGAAAAACAAAATTAGCACAAAGACAAATAACAAACTGGGGTGACACTAATATTAGTTGTCTGTTCGGTTCAAAGTCAGGAAATTTTACATTCATAAGGTATGGAAGATTTATGAGATTTGAAGCAAGTATCCAGCACGGATTGCACTATCATATGATTACTTCAAAAGTCTTATGGGAAGGTATATTCATTGCTCAAAATCAAATAGCTGGATTTCTAGGTGGTTCATTTGCTAATCACCTTAACTAAAAAAGTGAAACGGGGTATAAATATGAAAAGACAATATTTGATCTTATCTTACATTTTTAATGATCATTTTGAACGTATTCCTTATTTCGCATATGATTTCTTGACCCAATTAAACATTACTAAAAATATAGTTATTACTTATTTTAGACTACCTACAGAAAAGTTAAGCTTAAATGAATTTGATCCGAAATCTTACAAATTGTATATGAATAAAAAGTTGACTGATAATATTATTTTATATTTCCCCTCATTAGAGCCACTTAGTAAGATGAATAAAATGTTTTATGTAGATTATCATTTAGATCAAACTGAAATCTATTTTGAAAATATAAATTGTTCTTTTGATTATTACATTGAGAATATTATAAAAGCTAACCGAAAGAAAAGTTCCATCAGAAAATGTACAAATCTTAGTGTATTTGTAGATGAAGGCATGATAATAATAAAGTTAAATAGAGATTTTTATGAAAAAGACAAACAGCAATTTAATCAATTAATTTATAATTGGGAACACACATTTATCGATTTAAAAATTAGAAAGTCAATAAAATAAGTTCTTTTCACACAAAATTTTATACGATATAAAGATTCGGAATCCATTGAACAAATGCCTACGAAATCTATTGAAAAAGTTAATCGTGATTTCTGTTATCTATTATTAAAAACTCAATTTGAAGTTATTTCTATATCAAGTCAGTTTTACGATTAGAGGTGCAGAAAATAAAAATTATGTCGAGAAAAATGTTGTAAAATGTTGAGAAGTTTAGCGATTGATGGTTTATGAAAAAATCATTGAAAAGAATCAAGCGCAAGCCTTTTTCTTTGGCACTATAAAATTATCCTGATTTTATTGCTTTTATGTTAATAAAGTGGACACACTAAGTATGTCATTACTTACTTTGAATACTAGTGGTGAGAACTTATATACGTATACTGCGAATAATCCAGTGAATCTGATTGATCCGGATGGTAATTTTGCTTTATCGATTTTTATAACAAGTGTAGTTGTTGGTGCATTAATTGGAGCTGGTTTAGGCTGGTACAGTGCAGTACAAAACGATAGTGATATCCTTACTGGCATTATAGTAGGAGCCTTGTTAGGGGCTTCCGATGGAGCAGTAATTGGATTAGGTGGTGTCTATCTTGCTAGTGGTGTTTCATCACTAATTTCAAAAGGCATCACAGATATGGTGAGTATAGCATTTTTCGGTGGCGCAATTGGGTCCTTACAAAGTTATGCACTCGCTTTTTCCCTTGGTGGATTAACAGGAGGTTTCTTAGACAAGCTAGGAAAGGCAACTACATTTGGTCAAAAGGTATTACAATTTGGAATTAAATTCATTAGTGATGTTGCAGTAAGGCCAGCGCTCTCACAAGGAATTGATATGGGGTTAGGAAAACAGAAAACTTGGAATTGGAATCAATATGGTTATGATGTGGCTTCAAGAGGACTAACCTATTTTATACCTTGAAAATACAAAACAAATACTGTATTTGGAGAACTGTCTATTTCACCATTCAAGGCATTTGGCAGAGGAATAGCAAGAGGTAAGTATCCAAATCTTGCAGAGATATTCATATGGTAGTAGGAGGCAATCAATGGATTACGAATTTAAATTAACGAGTAGATTTTTTGAAGTTTTTTGGTTCTTATTAATCAGCATAATTGTTTTATCTGTAGTATGCATCATCTTATTGATTTTTAGAAACAAAATCATGAGTAATGATAATATAAGTGGAAAGGGTATTTTTTATTTTTCACTAATCGTGTGTCTATTTTTTAACGGGTGGCTCATATACAAATTTATCCCTTATGGTCAGGATTTGCAGTATGTCAGGACAAACGAGTTTAGTTATATTACTGGTGAAGTGGTTGGTTATAACAAGAGAGAAGCTATAGGTGATATTGCTGTAACATATAAATATTCACAACCGATTATTTTCGATGGGGAGAATAGAGTCGTTTTAGATGTAAATGATACTGAGTTAAATAAGACATATAGTCTTATATATTTAAAGCATACAAAGATAGCTATAATTATCGAAATACACTAAAAAACTCATTAACATCAGAAAGATTTGGGAGAAAAATTATGAAGAAATTAATACTTTTTATAACCTTGTTATTCACCCTTACTTTATTTGGATGTGTTTCAGATCCAAATACCTACTATTTTGATTCGAACATTTTGTTGAGTAATACAGTGAAAATTGAACTCGTGTATTATCAAAATGATGCACCTGAAATGATAGTAGTTGACCAAACTGATTTTCCAAACTTTGATTATGATAGGTCTATGGTTATTGAAACACTCGATTCATCGTTGTTAGAACCATTCATTTTAGAACTTTCATTGATCACTTTTCACATTCAAAATAAGAGTTCAAATTCCCCGGTAGGAAATACATTAATCCTTCATCAAACTAACGGCAATATGATTGTGATTTCGTGTACACTAATCGATGGTACAGCATATAGTTTTGTTTCTACATTTGACTCAGATAGTCATTTTATAGAACATATCGCAAGATTTGCTGATCGTCCAAAATTTGATGAAATGTTGCAGAAGTATTTCAACTCGATATGAGTTTTAAAAGATATTAAATCAAGGTATCGAAGCATCATTCAATATAGCACTTGGAATTTTCTAAGGTAGTTAAGAGGTACTAAATGACACTGAGACAAAAACTTAAACTGATGCTTTCTGTGATGTTATTAATATTTAACTTAATTTTGTCGGCTATTCTTTTATTAAATCAATTAGAACTATTGTCAATCATTATGTTTACGATTTTATTAGCACTTTCCGTTATTTTACTATATGCATTTTTTTGTGACTATACCAAAAATTACCCGAGAAACGATAAAACTGAATACAATTTCAATTTGAAGACAGATTTAAATCTTATAAGGCATAACACGATATCGTTTGTAAGACTAACTAAAGGTTTATGGCAATGTCAGGATTTAAACATCAAAATGGATATGTCAGGCTATATGTTTCAAAAAACGTATATTAGGTCATTTATTACTAGGCAATTTCAGTTTGCCATTGTTAATAAAGAGAAACTACCGTTAAGAAGAATCCTTGAACCTTTAGACGTCAGACCTTGTTTTGAGACTATAGAATTAAATATTGAGTTTATTTATGATAAAAAGATTTATCGTAAGTCCATAATAAAGGGCTATCGAACAAATGTCAGTTTCTTGATTGCAGAAATCATATCATCTAGGTATGGAATTCTTGGTTTAGGTGGAAAATCTGGATCAAATCGACTCTATACTTATGAAAAAATCAGTGAAGATATTTATGAGATGGAAAAAATGCCAAAACCGATCTTTATGAAGCGTAAAATAGAGTAAATTCTAAGATTAAAATCATAAATTTTGTTGTTCAACAATTTTGAAATTGTGATTGTACAAAAAAACGCACCCACATATCAAAATGCAGGTATGTGGGTGATTTCTAAATGGTTTTTCGACTCTGTTGCAAGACCCGGACTTAACCAATTAGCAAAATGGGGAACATGAAACGCCAGTCTTAGCGGTGAAAGGTTTCTTTACGATGTTGCGATTAGAACAGTTTCTTTCAAAGTGGATCAAAAAATGAACGTATATGGACTCGAACTTAATCCTTCAAAAGCAATAGTTAGAGGTTGGTTAAGTGGACTCGGAAAGGTAATCTATGCTTGACGAAAATGGGATGATAAGCTTATTAAATCAAAAACTGTATAAGGCTTTTTGGAAAAATGCCATCGCCGCCTTTATTACATTGATAATAGTGTTTATAATGTGTATGGTGAGTTATATTCATTTTTTAAATGAAACAGAAAGTTTAATGATTGTCATATTGTGCTTCGCTTTATTTGTTGTTGTTCTTGTAGTTGGTGTAATCAGTTTATTACCATTCAAAAAAGATGTGAAACTAGTCAAATCAGGAAAAATTGAAAGTATTACAGGTACTGTTGTTAGATACAAAAAAATAGTTCATGGTGGTGATCCAACGACATATAGTTATCTTCCAATAATTAAAGATATCCATAGTAATTGGATTGAGGTTGAAATTAAAGCTGATAACACAGTGTTAAATAAAATATATCATTGTGTATATCTCCCAAATACAAAACTAGGCATTTGTGTAGAATTTCAAAGTACAAGCGATCTCATTCAATAATAAAATATACACCTGGAGCAAATCAAATCTATTATTGTGGCTTATTAGCGATTTTGTTTACGATGAAGTAATAAAATGGAGGTTTACTAATGACTATTATTAAAAAAAGATTCTATGTCGAGTTATTCATCATCATTAGCAACATCCTAATGATACTTGGATTGTTCGAAGTGAAAATGGACATCATTTTATGGCTATGCCTTCTATTTTGGATCTTACAAATTGTGTTGATTGGGTTGAACTATGTGTCTAAAAGTATATACAACAATCGAATCGCGATGATAATCACCCATAGCTTGCGTTATGATCCTGTGATACCTAAACCGAAATCAATCGATGGTATGAATCAATATAGAACACGGTTTAGTACATTAAGAAATTATGTTATCCCTCCAGAGACTAATAGTAAACTCTCATCATTAACCTACCCATTAAGACAAAGTTTTAGATTTTTTACCCTAAGAATCACATTTGTTTCATTTTTCTTGGTGGTTGGAATTGTCTTAATATTATTTTCTAGCAATCCTTTACCAAGTATATACTTGAATGAATTTTGGATTCTACCTGCAGTATTTATTGGTAGATATGGTGTGATTACTGTGTTCATTTTGATTTTGAGTTACTTTGATATAAACCAAGCCATTCAAGAAGATGATCGGATTTATTTGGTCTTGACATCTGTTATTCTCAATAAGAAAAATAGACCGGAAGAACTCATTACTGGATTTTATGAACATATGCACAATATATATAAAGTAGTTCGATACGACTTTGAGTAAATGCATTCATTATAAAAGTTAATTGCAAAATTAGAGGAGATATAATTAATGAAAAAATCTTTCATCACCGATAAATACGGGTTACAAATGTTCATTCTCAACATCATCCTTGTGATTTATATCGCTTGTAATACGATTTATTTCTATTATCAAGGTGATTCTGATAGAACATTACTGATGGGTTTATCACTGGTTTTATTGTCCGTGCCTTTGGTTATTCTCCTCTTATTTTATCCTTTAAGTTTATCAACAGTTGACATCGATCATAATAACATCACGGTAAAAAGTTATGGGAAATTGGTATTGAACTTGGAATGGTCAGAAATACATACCATCACCGATATTAAAAAAGGACATGCTAAATATTTGATATTTACAGGACAAAATAATCAAACCATAAAAATAACCTACAGTGTGAACGTAATAAATCATATAATGTCGGTATGTAAAAACCAGCATGTACTAGATCAAATCAATAAATTGTGATAGATACAAATAGTTAGCAATAAAAACCACCTCCATATCATATTTTGATTTGGAGGTGGTTTTATCATAGGTTTAATTATTTTGAAATGAGTTTAATGATTTCGATCATCACGTCAACGGCCTGTTCCATTTGATTGATGCTAGCGAATTCAAAACGACCATGGAAGTTAAATCCACCGGTGCCTAAGTTTGGACAAGGTAGACCCATGAATGTTAATCGCGCACCGTCGGTACCGCCGCGAATCGCTTCACAATGTGGCGTTAATCCGACATTGGTTATCGCTTGTTTAGCGAGTTCGACTGGAGACATATCGTGTTTCAATACCTCTAACATATTGAAATAGCTATCGGTAATCTTTAAGCTAACAGCTTCATAACCATATTTATCATTCATAAAGGCGACGACGCGTTTGAAGTCGTCTTTTTGTTTGTTGAATTTAACCATATCGTGGTTACGAATGATGTAGGATAGTTTCGCAAATTCAACTGACCCTTCAGTATTGCTTAAGTGGTTGAACCCTTCATATCCTTCAGTGTAAGCAGGATTATCAAATACAGGCAAAAGACTGTGGAATTCAAATGCGAGGTGTTGAGCGTTAATCATCTTAAGCTTCGCAGCCCCTGGGTGAATGGATTTTCCGACAAATGAAACTCTAGCAGATGCTGCATTAAAGTTTTCATATTCAATGCCACCAATCAGAGACCCATCTGCGGTATAAGCGAATTTGGCTTTGAAGAAGTTTAAGTCGAATAAATCTGCCCCACGGCCGATTTCTTCATCGGGTGTAAACCCAATGTAGATATCCCCATGTTCAAATGGGTGTAAGGTCATGATTTCAACCATGGCCATGATTTCTGCAACCCCTGCTTTATCATCAGCACCCAGCAAAGTATTACCGTCGGTGACGACCAAGTCATCGCCGACCACGTGTTTTAAAGCTGTAAATTTTTGTGGGTCCATGGATAAGGTCTCATTGAGTTGAATGACTCCGCCATCGTAATTCTTAATGATACGCGGGTTCACGTGTGCGCCTGGCGCGTCAGGTGAGGTGTCCATGTGTGCGATGAAACCAATCGGTGTAATGTTTCTTTGACTATTGGATGGGATTAAACCATACACATAGCCGTGTTGATCCATATAAGCATTATTTACACCCAGTTCTAATAATTCTTTAACCAATAGGTGTCCTAAGTCCTTTTGTTTTAACGTAGAAGGACAAGACTCTACTTCAGGGTCAGATTGTGTATCTATTTTGACATAAGTTAAAAAGCGATTTAATAAGTTCATGTTGATAACCTCCTTGTTTTATTATAATACAAATTTGGGTTTTTGACATACAAACACTCAAAACTCAAAAATATTGAAGTTAAAATCATAAAAATCAATTTAATCAACCCTAAAATCAATAAAATCAATATCAAAATTAAAAATATTTATTAAAAGTGTTGACAACATTGATTAGGGGTAGTATTATATGGGTGTAGGTGATGAAAATGAAAAAGAAAAAAGCACTCGCACTTGTAGAAAGCGGACAAATTTCTGTAGGTGCCTACTTAGATTTCAGAGAAAAAGCGTTAAGCAAACCGTACAAATTTAAACCAGCGCGCGGATTTAGATTGGTATTTCTAAAAGGCAATCTCTTATTTCTAACACCGAAGATCCCGTTTTGGACATTCCGTTTCTTAGGGACATTCATCAAACGCATTCCAACCGGGGATCAAGTACAGTTTGAGTCATTCAATATCAATGACCTCATCCCTCTATTAAAGACGATTGGTAAAAACAATCGACTCATTGGGGTGGAATCCCCCAAAGAAAACTTCCTATTTGAAATATGGGGCGTTTAGAAAGGAATACACATGAGAGACATAACCAAAGCATTTGAACTCATTGGTGCAGACTTAGTCGTCACCGAAATTCAAAGTAAAAAGAAAGACATTACCGTCAGAGGTGAGTTCCAATTATCGAAGTTTGATTACCTCACCAAAGAACAACAATATTTCATCGAAGTCTTCATCAAAAACCAAGGGAACATCAAACAAATTGAAAAAGAACTTGGCATCTCATACCCAACCGTTAAAAAGAGCTTAGAAGAAGTCACCCAAGCGTTAGGGTATAAAGTAGAAGACTCGAAAGACGATGAAAAACGCATCGAAATCTTCGAACGTATTCGTAAAGGCGAACTCACCATCGAAGAGGCAGAAGCACAACTTAAGAAACTCAAATAGAGGCTTAAATCATGGGACACGTTAAATTATACGATCTAGTGATTAGAGGGGAAATTACACCCAAAGAAGCCGTGACCATCATTAAAAACAAGGAGACCAATTATGAACGACAAATTAAGAATATTAGAAATGCTTAAAGAAGGCATCATCTCAATCGATGAAGCAGACAGATTATTAAAAGCACTTGAAAAAGAACCAGATAATGCGAAAGTCGAAGTTTTAGTGCCTAAATACAAGACCGATCCAAAGAACTTGATGTTTAAAGTCAGAATCTTATCATCCGATGGTGATAAAGTAAATATCAATATTCCAGTAAAATTTGCGAAAACTGCCTTAAAGAGTGGTAAAATTAATTTCAGTGGTAAGTCTGATGTGATGGAAAACATCGACATCGATGCCATCTTAGAAATGATCGAAGAAGGCGCTGTCGGCGACTTAGTCGATATCACTTCCGCGGACGGTGACGTGGTTAAAATCTGCATCGAATAATTTAAGAAACTAGGTATAGCATATGATTTTTGGAAAACACATCAATAAGTACTATCTCAAGTACGCCATCCCGATGATTTTAGGTGTCATCGCCTTATTATATGTGGATTATGTGCAAGTCGAAATTCCAAGAATCTTTGCGGGTATCATCGATAAACTCAGAGAAAGCACATTAACAAACACAATCTTAAACGAGTCTGTTCTCAGACTCGTTTGGATTGTTTTAATTATGGTGGTTGGCCGTGTTTTATGGCGTGTATTTGTCTTTGGTTCTGCGAGATTCATTGAACATGATTTGCGTATGAGCATGTTTTTACACGCTGAAGCCCTCGGTGTGGATTTTTATAAAGAACATAAAGTTGGTGGGTTGATGACCCACTTCATCAATGACCTTGAGGCCATCAGACAAGCGTTTGGTCCAGGGATTTTAATGTTGTTTGACTCACTGTTCTTAGGTACCATCGTCATCATTCGTATGACACAACTCTCTAGAGAAATGACGCTCATCGCTGTCATTCCACTCGCATTGATGGGTGTGGTCGCGATGTTCATCATCAAGAAGATGAGAATGAAATATAAGCTCAGACAAGATTCATTCGAACACATGAGTGATTTTACCCAAGAATCCTTTTCAGGTATCAATGTCATTCGTGCCTTTGTCAAAGAAGTGAAAGAAGCGGTGTTCTTCGCAGAGAAAAACGACGACTTTTATAAGAAACACGTCGACTTTGTAAAAACGATGATTTTAATCAACATCGTCATCACTGTATTCATCAACTTGACGATTTTAACGATCATCGCCTATGGGGCATGGATCGCGATCACATCCGATTTTACCCCAGGGATGTTGACCGAATACTTCACCCTGTTTACCACCCTCATTTGGCCAGTCATGGCCTTATCACAGTTCGCATCGATCCGCAGCCAAGCTGTCGCGAGCTACAAACGTATTCAAACGTTTATGGGTGCGAAAGTATCGGTTAAAGACGAAAAAAACGTCAAACCGAATCAAACCTTGTCGGGTCGTATCACGTTCAAACACTTGGATTTCGCTTATCCAGATGACCCTGAACGACAAATTTTAAACGATATTTCTGTTTCGATTGAAAAAGGTGAAATGGTCGGTGTCCTTGGACGTACCGGTAGTGGTAAGAGTACCTTCGTCGATTTATTATTAAGATTATATAATGTTAAGTCAGACGCGCTTTATTTGGATGACCATGACATCATGTCTTTATCTATCCATAATGTCAGAGATCAAATTGCTTATGTACCTCAAGATAACTTTTTGTTCTCGGACACCATATTGAATAACATCGGTTTTTCTGAACCATCGATGCCGGAAGAAAAAGCCAGCTATTATGCAAGACTCGCCGATGTCCATGATAACATCATCGATTTTACCCACGGGTATCAAACCGAAATTGGTGAACGTGGGGTCACTTTATCTGGGGGTCAAAAACAACGCATCTCGATCGCTAGAGCACTGGCGAAAGACGCACCCATCCTCATTTTAGATGATTCTGTGTCCGCGGTAGATACCAAAACAGAAGAATCCATCATCAAGCATTTAGAAGAAATCAGACAAGGCAAAACCACCATCGTCATTGCGCATCGCATATCGACCATCAGAAAGATGGATAAGATCATTTTATTAGACCAAGGTCATCTGTTAGACGTCGGGTCACATGAAGACTTATTAAAGCGCAATGCCTTATATCAAGAGATGGTTCGAAAACAAGAATTAGAACATATGGTGGAGGGATAGTATGAAAGACTTTAAAGAAAATACAATCACCAAAACCGACTGGCAAATCGTCAAACGATTGGTCAGTTATGCAAAACCATTTCAAAAGAATTTCATCATCGCTTCGTTGATGATGATCTTAGATGTCGCAGCCTCCTCGATTGGACCGATTCTCATTGGGTATACCATTCAAATCATCGATAGCAATCAAAGCGTTTCGGATAAGATGTTCAACTTCTTATGGATATCGATTTTATTCTTAGGCATCGTGATTGGGGTTTCCTTCATCATTTATTATCAAAACTGGCTCTTACAAGAAGCGGGTCAAAAGATTGTCTACGGCATTCGTAAAAATGTATTCAACCATATCCATACCTTATCAAATGCACAAATCAATCAAATCCCTGTAGGTAAATTGGTTACGAGAGTGAATAACGATACCAATACCTTATCAGAAATGTATTCCTCTGTGATTGTCAATTTAATCCGAAACATCTTGATGATGATGACCTACTTGATCATCATGTTTGTCATTGATTTTCAAGCCACACTCATCATGTGCTTGGTCTTCCCATTCGTGTTCGTTTCCACCGTAATCTTTAGAAAACTATCGCGAAACGCTTATCGAAAAGTAAGAAACAATGTCTCAAACGTCAATGCGTTCTTATCGGAAAACCTCTCGGGTATGAGACTCACCCAAATTTTCAATCAAGAAGAAAAGAAGAAACAAGCCTTTACCCTTCAAAGCAAGAAACTCAGAAATTCCTATTTCAATGAACTGATGGTTTTCGCGATTTATCGCCCATTGATGTTCTTGTTCTCAATGGCCGCTACCATCACGGTATTATATTATTTTTCAACTTCCATCATTGATATGACACTTGCTGGGGCATCCACAGCAAGCATCATCTTAAGGGTCAGTTTACTTGTCATGATGTATCAATACGCGTCACAACTCTTTGAACCGGTTCAACAGCTCGCAGAGCAGTTCAACGTCTTACAAAGCGCCATGGCATCCTCAGAAAAAATCTTTGACGTCTTGGATACCAAACCAGAGATTGAAGATGAAAATGATTCGATTGAACTTCAAAACTTTAAAGGTGAAATCGAGTTTAAAAACGTTTGGTTTAAGTATGTTGAAGATGAATGGGTCTTAAAAGATGTGTCCTTTAAAGTCAATCCAAACGATACCGTCGCTTTTGTTGGCGCAACCGGGTCAGGCAAGACCACCATCATGAGTTTGATTGTGAGAAACTACGACATTCAACAAGGTGAAATCTTGATCGATGGCATCCCAATCAGACGTATCAAACGTTCTAGTTTAAGAGCACACATTGGTCAAATGCCACAAGATGTGTTCCTATTCACAGGCACCATTCAAAGCAACATCACGTTAAATGATGAAACCATCTCGAAAGAAAAAGTCATCGAAGCCTCTGAATATGTCGGCGCGAATACGTTTATCGATAAACTTGATGGTACCTATGATCACATGGTGAGAGAACGCGGAAACAACTTCTCAACAGGTCAAAGACAACTCCTCAGTTTCGCAAGAACTTTGGTCTATGAACCGACGGTGATGATCCTTGATGAAGCAACCGCGAACATCGACTCTGAAACGGAAGCCTTAATTCAAACATCTTTAGAGAAGATGATGAAGTTATCCACGATGCTGGTGGTTGCACATAGATTATCCACCATCCAACACGCCGATAAGATTGTTGTCATGCAAAAGGGTGAAATCAAAGAAGCGGGTACACACCAAGCTTTATTAAAACAAAAAGGTTTGTATTATCATTTATACGAACTACAATATCAAAAGAAGTAATTGTTTTAGTAAGATAAAAAGAATCTAAGTGTTATATCCCCTTAAAGTAAACACTACAAATATTGAATGTCTGTAGAAGTTTATAAAAAGGGGATTTTTTCTAATTTATAATAAAGGCCAAAACAAGGCCTGATTTTTTTATTTATTTACGAATATTTCATCAGTTTTAGTGATAGTTACAGAGGAAACATTTTTTTAGTTAATTTTTACATAAATACATCTAGTATTAAAAGTTTAGATATGATAGGATTAAAAATAGATTATGTGTGTAGGTGTACAAGAAGTATTATGTAATTCATGAAGGGAGATATTATGAGATTACGTAGGAAACTAAGTGAAAAACAGATTTTGATGGTTTATAAGTTTTATAAAACGACACAACGCTTTTTCGTTATTCTAGCTTTAACCGGTATTTTATTTAGTCTATTTCCAAACCAAAAGTTTTATGCTGCTCAAGAGATAGAAACTAAACCAGAAACGGTTGAAAAAGACTACTATCAAAGTAGCGATGTTGACATATCCTTAGTACCTATAGTCGAAGAAGATGTATCTAAACGCACAGCCAATGAAAAGCACTTCAGAAAATTAGATGGCACCTATGAAGTCGCTTTATATGATAATGAAGTTCATTATTATGAAAATGGGACATGGCACGATATTGATAATCGTTTCATCGATGATGGTAATAAGCTTGAGAATAAACAAAACGCCTTTAAAACATTCTTTCCTAAGCATTTAAGTGACAACAAGTCGATTCAAATCAAGACTAAAGATTATTCAATCGATTGGCGTGTTATTGATATCGATAAATCAAGTGCAGAATATGTTACGAACAATCAAAAACAAAATGTGAAGAATGAACTGAACTCGATAGATCAGTCTGTGTTCTATTCGAACATTAGACCCAATGTAGATTTGGAATACATCCTACAAGGGTCAGATGTCAAAGAGTACATTATACTTAACGATTTTATTGATAACTTCAGCATTTCATTTGAGTATTCACTGAAAAACTTGAAACTTGTGAAACTCAGTGATGGTATATTTTTTGTTGATCTTAATGGTAAAAAAGTCTTTGAATTTGAAGACTTGTTTATGTTTGATTCTAACAATGAAGTGTCGAATGATGTTGACATAGAGATTATTGAGACAAAAAAAAATACATACTTAGTAACAGTACTACCAAATCTTGATTGGTTGAGTAGTGCTGTTTATCCTGTAAAGATTGATCCTACTTTGAATAGTGTTAGTACCTACTTTTCAATAGCGGATACTTATGTTTCTGAATTATATCCACAAATGAACTATTATCAATCTCCTGACATGTATTTGAGTAGCACAAATCAAAATCAAAAATATAAAGGACTAATCAAATTTTGGATTCCATATTCGATTATGGATAAAGTAATCACTTATACGCATCTATCGTTTTCATTAAAAGACAATTCATACACGAATGGTAGCCAAATAGATATTTATAAAAATACTGAAAATTTTAATGACTACAGTGCAACATGGGATAACGCCCCACAATTTGAACTGAATCCGATAGATTATCACTTGATCAATAATGGACAACCATTACTTTTTGATGTTACTGAAGCTGTTAAAGAATGGCAGGCACAAGGTATACAATCTACTCATGGATTCACAATATTTCAACATAATGGATATGGCAGTTTAAATGTGGCTCATCAGATTAACGTACCGTATTCAACCAAAAAGCCAGTTATCAAGATGGGATATGAAGAACCTTCAGGGTTGAAAGATTACTGGACGTACACATCACAAAATGTTGGTATGGCTGGGGTAGGATACATTAGCGATTATACTGGTAAACTAACTTTTATTAGAAACGAGTATTCACTTAAGAATGAATTAATGCCACTATCATTATCCTTTTATCATAGTCAAACTCAAACCAGCACCAATATTGGATATGGTAATGGTTGGAAGACGAACTATTCTATGGAAGTCAAATATGATAGTACATTCTATCTTTATTATTTGATTAACCCTGATGGCAATAAAATATATTTTATGAATGAAACATGTGTATCGGTTAATTCAGCAATGCTAGAATGTACTTCTACTGCAGAAAATGGTTCAGGTTATAAATTGGTAAGACAATCTACCAATGGTCAGCTAGATGGATATGTGATTAAAACTCAAGTGGACATTGAGTATCATTTTGATATTACTGGTAGACTGACCAAAGTACATAATCCTAAAAAACTACTTTCAATATGGGTTAACTATATAGATACCAGTTCACTAAAGATTGATTATATCAAGGATAACGCTGACAACAAAATTGAATTTGTATATCAAAATAATCAATTATATCAAACCACACTCAAACTCAAATACGACGGGGTTAATTACAATGATGTAGAAAAAAGGTTTTACTCTTATAGTCCAAATAATAATTTAACCAGTATTAGTTATTCGTATAACTACAATTCAACGACACAAACCGCTTGGACAAATGACTCTAGTGATTGTTTGTATTACGGATATGATACATCCAATCGGTTAGTGTCTGCGTATAATGATAAAGATGATTTTAGAATTGATTATGCCTACAATACGGGTAACAAAGTATCTGGTTATGATGTAACTGATAGTGGTGTGTTATTTGAAACTAATAACATCGAGTACCAAAATTTTAGAACAATCTATACTAATCAATCAGGAAAACAAGTCATTTACACCTTTGACTACTATGGTCATACCGTTAATATAATAGATAGTTTTGGAAATACTGCATACTACAAATATAGTGGCTTGTTTAGTGCAATCAACGCTGAACCGAACTATAATAATAATCATCGATTAATTGAAAGCTCAGATATTTTGAATCAAAAACAAAATCTAATCGTAAACCACGGATTTGAAGAAAACTTTGGATGGACGTTTTTAAATGCCGTGCCATCGTATAGTACCGATGAAAAACTACTTGGGTCTCAATCGATAGCGATTGTAGCCTTAACCTCAAGTAATTATGCATCACAGGAAATCTTTTTAACCGCTGGAGAGTACACAATTCAAGGTTGGATTAAACATAATGGAACTGGTACAGGAGCATCGATAGAAATTGTTAATGGTACGATTATTGCGAATCAAAGACCAATAAAGTCATCAAACACATGGAAAAAATTTGAAATCACATTTTCAGTACCTTATTCCAGAATGGTTAATATAAAACTTAAAAATGAGACCTTGAGCTCAGTTGCTTATTTTGATAACGTACAATTAGTGTCAGGATTAACAGATACTAGGTATAATCCAATTTTCAATAGTTCATTTGAAACGGGAATTAATGGTTGGAATACATCGACAGGTACATCATCACAAAGTCTAACTGAAACAGGTATATATAAGGATGTTTTAGGCAATTTCTCGTTACGTTTTGATGGAGTACCTGGACTTAATAGAGTTGCTGAACAGAATATAAGTATGTTCGTAAATGCTGGACAATTATTTATGATTGGTGGATGGGGTAAAGCGGATACTTCACCAAATAAGACATATATAAATAATGGCGCAACAGTAACAGACGGTCGTTTCTTTGGATTAGTAGTAGAGTTTACTCTTGCCAACACAACTCAAGAGTTCTTATATCTTCCTTTTGATTCCAACATAGAAGGTTGGCAGTATCAAATGATGACTTTCACAGTTCCAGAAGACGTATCTAGCGTAAAAATAAAAGCTAGTTTTAATGGAACTGGAATGGCTCTTTTTGACAACATACAGTTATTTACAGATGATTTGAGTACTCAGTATGCCTATGATACTAACACTGGTAAAATATTAGAAGTTGTTCATCCAAATGGTGCTTTAACTAATTATGTATATAACGCTAATGGGGATTTAATTAGTGTCAGCAAAAATAATAAAGTTGTCGAACTAGATAGAAATTCTATGGGACAAATAAGCCAAATCAGCACGAATAATGTAAGAATGACCTATGATTATGATTTGATAACACAACAACCTATTTCAATGAAAATGGGGTATGATCCAAGCTCAACCACTCAAGACAAATGGTTTAAGACTTCCACAAGTTACACAAGCAATGGGCAATATATCGCTACAGTCACGGATGAATTCGGTAATGTAAACTCAACAACTGTTGATGAGTCGATAGGATTAACCACAGAAATAATTGATGAACTAGGAAGAATTCAGAAGTTCGAATATGATTCCTATGGTAATTTAGTTGGTACATCCATTGAATTTGGTTCTACAACATTACTTTCTGGAGCATATATTTATGACACACTAGGACGACTTTGGAAAATACAAAGAAATAACTATGTGTATGAATTTATATACAATTCACTAAATCAGGTCACAGGTGTAAAAATCGCCGATCTTTCTTTGATGACCTATGAATATTGGGTAGATGAAGATGGTATTTATCATAGTGATTTGTTAACCAAACAAACCTATGGGAACTCAGATTTTATTGAGTTTAGTTATACTGAAGAATTTCAAATTAAAACAGTTAAATTTAATGGTACAATTAGATTCGAATATACTTATGATACTTTTGGAAATTTGGCGATATACAAGGACATTCATAACGGTAATATTTATTTTTATTCCTATGATTTGTCTGGTCGATTAGAAAGTATCATAGATCAAAGTGGAAACGAGATTATTTATTCATATAACGAAGCTGGGAATTTGGATACATATTATTATAATGTATCAAATATATCAAGAGCTGTATCATATAACTACAATCAAACCACTGGTCAATATGACTACACAAGATATGTTGTCGGTAATACAACAATACAAAAAGAATTTAACTATAGTACAGATTCATTAAAGCGTTTAAACAATATTGAATTGGTAATTAACAATGTGACACTCAAAAAGATCTTTGTCTATGACGATTCAAAAGTAAATTCTGCGATGGGTAACGCAACCAATAGAATTTATGAAGTGAGATATCAAAAAAATAATGATACTGTGATTACTTATCGATATACATATGACAATGCACAAAATATTACAAAGATTGAAATTATTCAATCGGGAACAATCCAGGAACAATACAATTATTATTATGATCATTTGAACCAACTGATTAGAGAAGATATTAAGATTGTTGGACAGTTATCGAAAACATTGGTTTATAGCTATGATTCACAAAACAACATTACCTCAATTAAGACCTTTGGTTATCAAACCATATCTGGTACGCCATTAAGTGAAAAGAAGATGTACTACCAAAACACTTGGAAAGACCAACTGACAAGAGTAGAGTATTACACGAATGGTACCTTAAGCTACTATGAAACCATGACATATGACAATAGTGGTAATATCATTTTTATCCAAGACTCAAGAACTTATTATAATGATAAAACGTTTCAGTGGGATGGCAGGCAATTAACCAATTATGGATCGTATTGTAATTCATTAACATTTAAATACAATGATCAAGGTATTAGAACACAAAAGATTCAAAGCTCGTGTGGTGGTAATATCACAACAAATTATGTCTTAGATGGTGATAAGGTACTGGTTGAAACCAGAAGTAATGGGATTACGATCTACTATACCTATGATGTAGATGGTAGTTTACTCAGTATGAACTACAATGGTACAGAATACTTTTATATTACCAACCTACAAGGCGATGTCATTGAACTTCGTGACATGAGTGGTAATGTTGTTGTAAAATATAAGTATGACGCATGGGGAAATATAGTGTACCAATCTCCTGGAACATTAGCTGATATCAACCCCTATAGATATCGTGGATATCGATTTGATGTTGAAACTGGGTATTATTACTTACAATCAAGATATTACAATCCACAAATCGGTAGATTTATTAGTGCGGATGGTCAAGTAAATGAGGGTATTCTTGGTGAAAATATGTACGCATACACTGAGAATAATCCAGTCATGAATATTGATCCTGAGGGAACAAAAGTATGGCACTTTGTCGTAGGATTCTGTCTGATATTTATTGGCGCTATAATAAGTATTAACTCTACTACTGGTAATTCAGTAATGGATATCGGAGTCTATTTTGTACGTGAAGGTCATTATGATAGGAATTATTTAAACACTGATTTACCTGTAAACGCAGAAGCAGCTTTTAATGAAGGATGGATTGAACAAAAAGATGCAGACTTTCATCAATCTTCTGGTCCAGGAAATAAAAAATGGTTATCAACTGATGGAAACAGAGAAATCATAGTTGATATTGCAGGTAATATAGTCGATGATCCTCGTGATATTGGCACATATAATTTTATTCCGAATGGTGTCAATAAAGCTGGACACGGATTTGTCGATGTATTACCGTGGATACTTTGGGGAAATAATTCGAAAGATTCATCAACAATTTTTGATAGATTTTACTTATGGTTAAAAAACTTATAGAGGTGAACATATGAATAAAATACTGAAAGTGGTTATATCTTTAATACTAATATCCTCTGTTATTTATTTAAGTATCATTGGTTACCGACATTATGACTATAATCAAGGATATGCACAAGCACTAATTAGAGCGATTCATGATTTTGATGATGAAGCATTGAACAAACTACTTGAAAACCCTAAAAACATTGATTCAACACCAAGTCTACGCATATTAATTAACGATAGTTCTAATGCTAATCCTCTAGAAGAAGCAGCCTTTATTGGAAACTATAACGCAGTAGTCGCTTTAGTAGAAGCTGGAGCGAATGTCAATTTCATAAATCCAACTACTGATTTTACGCCTTTATTGAATGCACTATATTCTAATAAACCAGACCAAATCCTTATAGCGAACTATCTAATAGACCACGGCGCAGATGTGCATTATTCAACAAACTCAAACGGTAGTATAAGTGTACTCGAAGAGTCTATTAATTACTATGGCATAGACATGGAAGAAAGTTACTCATTATTTTTAAGATTAATCAGTCTTGGCTGTGATCCATATGTAAGAACTGGATTGGGAAACATCTTTTTGAAATCAGCATTAGAAAAGAATAAACTAGTTATGGTTTACTTGCTTGAAAATGAAATGTTTGATATCAATGGTGTGGGTTATAAAGGGTACTCAGCGCTAATGTTACTTTCTTTAAGAGATATTGATGAACTTACAATAGAAATGGTTAACATCTTGTTAACTTATGGTGCTGATAAAACACTAGTTAGTGAAGAAGGTTTGACAGCCTATGACTATGCATTGAAAACAGGTAATACTGAATTGATTGAACTATTAAGATTCGAATAAGAGTAGAGTTAGAAATTTTATAAGAAGATTAGAAAGCATCTTGTTTTTTTGGCTAAAAAACAAATGTAAATCTTGGTGAATAAGACACGCATAATTGTCATTCTTGGCTAAATTATGCGTGTTTTGAGTTATACTATATAAAGGAGGGCATAACCATGTTAGATTTTAAAACACTGTCAATCGATGAACAAAAATTATATCTAGAAACACTTCATGATTATGACCTGAAAGAACTTTATGAATCCTTGGATGAAGATGCTCAAGAAACCTTATTTGGCTTATTAGATGATACCCAAAAAGCAGATTTATTGTCTTATCTTGATGTTGATGACGCAGCTCAAATTGTTGAAACTTTAGATGCTGAAGAAACGGCAGACATCTTAAATGAGATGGATCCCGATGACGCGATGGACATCATCAATGAACTCGAAGAAGAAACCACCCAAGAGTTCATGGATAAACTTGAACCTGAGCTCAAAGAAGACATCATCTCATTAAGGTCTTACGAAGACTTTGAAACCGGTTCAATCATGAATACCGATTTCATCACACTAACGACCGATTTGGATGTCAAGGAAGCGATGAAGAAACTCATCGCTGAAGCCCCTGAAGTTGAAACGATTTCGACCCTTTTTGTGGTCGATAAACACGATACCTTTTTGGGTATTGTGCCTTTAAAGAAACTCATCAAAGCGAAATCGCCTTGTGATATCGAATCCTTATATGAACCAGCCCTCTTTGTTCTAGATACCGATGACAAAGAAGAAACCGCGACCCTCATCCAAGAAGAAGGGATTAACATCTTACCAGTTTTGGATGAAAACCACATCTTAAAAGGCATCGTTACCGTCGATGACGCGATCGATACCTATGAAGATGAAATGATTGAAGACTTCCAAAAAATGACAGCATTAAGGGAAGAACATACCGATTCTACATTCTTTAGTGCATTGAAACGTTTGCCCTGGTTGGTGGTATTGTTATTATTGGCCTTACCCATCGCTAATCTAGCCTTACAATTTGAGGGGGTCTTAAAAGACTATACCATCATCATCATTTTACAACCCCTCATCCTATCGATGATTGGGAATGCGGGGACACAGACCTTAACCTTTAGCTTAATCATGATTGCGGATAAAGAACCAGCAAATGTTGTGAAACGCAATATATTTTATGAAGTGTCATCCGCTGCTTTGTCTGGGGTATTGCTTTCAATCATTTCTTTTGTCGTCACCATTTTATTCATTATCTTAAACCCAAGTTTATCTGAAGACCCGATCATTTTCGCAAGCATCGTGGGCTTAAGTGTATTGTTGTCTTTAATCATTGGAACATTCTTCTCAGCGATCATCCCGGTATTGATTAACAAGACTGGATTGGATCCAGCCAGTGCTTCAGGACCCTTATTAACCACCGTGATTGACATCACAACCATATTAACTTATTACGGGATCGCTACCCTCATGATTGGGGTGTTATTATGAAACTAAGAGAAGTCATGAATACCCACATCCTTACTTTAAGTCCAACGATGGATGTGAAGGATGCGATGAAGAAGGTTGTCAAACAATCCAATGATGACACATTGATTGATATCTTATATGTCACCGATCAAGACCAATTGGTTGGGGTTGTGGACTTAAAAGAATTGATCATTGCGAGAAGTCCAATCACAATTGAGGCAATCATGCGTAAAAACTATCATTTTGTCTTTGAAGATGAACCAGTTTCAAAGGCCATCGATACCGTTCAAAAGTATGACCGAAACATGATTCCAATCTTATCCAAAACCAAAACATTATTGGGTGTCATCACTGCGGAAATGGCTTTAGATTTACTCGCTGAAGAAACCTTAGAAGACTACCATAAACTCGCATCCTTAAACGAATACGATGTGCATTCAAAGCCATTGAGTAGAAGTAAAAAACGATTACCTTGGTTATTGATATTGCTTGCGTTATCCCTCATTACGGCTTCGGTGTTATCATTCTTTGAAACCACCCTTCAAACCGTCATCATCTTGGTTTTATTTCAACCGATGATTTTAGATTCCGCCGGTAACATTTCCACCCAATCGCTTGCGAAAGCCATCCTTGTCATCAACGATGACCCGGATGCGGATATGAAGCCATTCATCATCAAAGAGTTACTCATTGGTTTGATGAATAGTACGTTCTTGGCGTTGGTTGGGTTTACGTTCAGCTATCTATTCTTGTGGGTATTCCAAAACAACGTAGACATTAAAGTCAGTTTCACCGTAGGTTTGGCTTTATTTGTGGCTTTATTGGTCGGTGCCGTCACAGGGGCATTTGTACCAATGATTTTAAGAAAAATGAAGATTGACCCATCGGTTGCGTCAGGACCATTTATGACCACACTCAATGACGTCATCTCACTCACGATTTACTTTTCTCTCGCAACCCTCATTCTATTATAAAAGGAGATTTCAGATGAATCATTTAGATGTTTACCTAGCTTCAAGAAAACAAAAATTAGCCTACCAATATGCCTTATGGTTATTGTCGTGGGACCAAGAAACAGAGACACCGAACGATGCGATGCAATACCGAAGCGATCAAATCGAAGTGTTGTCTACCCTCGCTTATGAGGTAGAGATGGATCCGAAACGCATTGAAGCGATTGATTTTTTAGCTCTCAACCCAGAAACCTTAACTGAGGAGTTAAAAGTTGAAATCAAACGTGTGAAGAAGGATTTGGATCAACTCAGAAAAATCCCAAAACAAGATTACATCGATTTCCAAGTCTTGTTATCACAAGCTGGACATATTTGGTCCAATGCGAAAAAGAACAACGATTTTGCTTCTTATTTACCAACCCTTGAAAAAGTCATCAGCTATCAAAAGAAAT
This sequence comes from Paracholeplasma manati, assembly GCF_025742995.1. Taxonomy (NCBI): domain Bacteria; kingdom Bacillati; phylum Mycoplasmatota; class Mollicutes; order Acholeplasmatales; family Acholeplasmataceae; genus Paracholeplasma; species Paracholeplasma manati. The sequence continues at coordinate 183,060 of NZ_JAOVQM010000002.1, forward strand.
TAGTCAAATACCTTTCAACCGATACAGTTAAAGGCTATGACGTGCTTTTAGATATGTACGAACCAGGCATGACTGTGGTAGATTATGACCATTTCTTCAACACGTTAAAAACCGATTTGGTACCCTTTGTTATGAAGGCTGCTAAAGTCAAACAATCGTTATCTAAAAAACTCACCAAGGGACATTTTTCTAAAGACCAACAAATCGCGTTTAATACCTATTTACTCGATGTATTTAAATACGATCAAAATAAAGGGGTATTGAAACAAAGTGCCCACCCATTCACGTCTGGGGTCGCGAGTGTCGATACCCGTATCACCACCGCGTACCATGAAGACGATGTGAGAAGTGCGATTTTCTCTACCATCCATGAAATGGGACACGCGATTTATGAACAACAAGTGAAGCCGGAATACGATTATACCGAACTCAAAGGTGGCGTATCGATGGGGATACACGAATCACAGTCCCGTTTCTATGAAAACATGATTGGCCGTAGTGAAGCCTTTTGGGACACCCATTATGACAAACTTGTAGAAACCTTCCCTAAAGCGCTTAAAGGGGTCAGTAAACAAGCATTCATCCTATACATCAACCAAGTCAAACGTGACTTCATCCGAGTTGAAGCCGATGAACTCACCTATAGCTTGCATGTGATGGTTCGTTATGAAATTGAAAAACAACTATTCAATGGTAAACTCCAAGCAAAAGACCTACCTAAAGTATGGAATAAACTTTATAAGAAATATCTCGGGTTAACACCGAAAACAGATACCGAAGGTGTCTTACAAGACATCCACTGGGCATTTGGTTCATTTGGGTATTTCCCAACCTACGCACTCGGTTCAGCGATTTCCGCTCAAATCTATCACCGTATGAATCAGGATTTGAACATTGAACAAGTGGTCAAAGATAATGAAATCATTAAGATCAATACGTGGTTAAAAGAAAAAATTCACCAATATGGTAAATCCATTGAACCAAAAGCACTCATCTTACAGGCCACCAATGAACCATTTAACCCACAATATTATGTGAATTATTTGAAAGAAAAATATTCGAAGATTTTGGGCATCGAAGCCTAGGAGGGCCTATGCAATCCCTACGTAAACTATACAAGATTGGCCATGGTCCCTCATCGTCTCATACAATGGGACCCGGATTCGCAGCGGAATTTGTCAAAAACAAGCATCAAAACGCGACCCATTATGTCGTGACCTTATATAACTCCTTAGCCCTAACCGGTAAGGGCCATTTAACCGACACCATCATTGAACAAACCTTAAGACCTAAACCAGTCACGTTTAAATTCAATGTCGATGTTAAATTTCATCCAAACTATTTTGTGTTTGAAGTCTTTGAACATGACACCTTATTAGATACCATTTCTGTGCGTTCTATAGGTGGGGGAGACATCTTATTTGATAAAGAAGAAAACCACATTGAAATGGTTTATCCACACCAATCGTTTGATGAGATTAAAGCGTATTGTTTAGCGAATAACATCAATCTATACCAATATGTGAAAGTTTTTGAAGGCGTATCCATCGATGATTTCTTAGGTGAGATCTGGCAACAACTTCAAAGTACCGTTGAAAAAGGTTTAAAAACCGAAGGCGTTTTACCAGGTGACCTCAAAGTCCAACGTAAAGCGAAAACCTTGATGGACCGCGCGAAAGCCACCGAAACGGAAGCTCAAAAACAAAACCGTTTGGTCTCTGCGTATGCTTTCGCCGCTTCCGAAGAAAATGGGTCTGGTGGGATCATCGTCACCGCACCAACCTGTGGTGCATCCGGTGTCTTACCAGCGGTGTTATATTACATGAAGCACCACCAAGGGATTTCCGATCAAAAAATCATTGAATCCTTAGCGGTAGCTGGCATCATCGGTAATATCATCAAAACCAACGCCACCATTTCAGGGGCGGTCGGTGGGTGTCAAGCCGAAGTGGGTTCAGCGTGTTCTATGACCGCAGCAGCCCATGCGTATTTATCTGAATTAGAAATTGAACAAATCGAATACGCAGCAGAAATCGCGATGGAACACCACTTAGGGTTAACCTGTGATCCGATTGACGGGTATGTTCAAATCCCATGTATCGAAAGAAACGCGGTCGCAGGCATTCGTGCCATCAACGCTTCAGGCTTATCGGGGTTTTTGAGTGATACCAGAAAAATATCGTTTGATATGATCGTCCATACGATGTATCAAACCGGATTAGATATGCATCCAAAATACAAAGAAACGGCCGAAGCTGGGATGGCCTATTTCTACAAACAAAAGAAATGAACGAACCCATCATGTTAACAGCGCTTGACCTCGATTACCAAGGTCAAGGGGTCTGTCGTTATCAAGATAAAGTGGTATTTGTTAAAGGCATGTTGAAAGGTGAAACCGGTTTGGTTCGCATTTTAAAAGATAAGAAATCGTATTTTATCGGCGAACTCTTAAACCTAAAAACCAGAAGCAACCAACGCGTGGATGTATCCAACCCAGATGACCTACACTACGCGCCCCTGCTACATTTATCCGTACCAGCTCAACTTGAGTGGCAACAAAAAATCACCGAAGAAACGTTCAGAAAGATTGCGAAAATGGATGTGTCAATCGACCCCATCCTCTATGATAAACGAGATTTAGGATACCGTAATAAAATCACATTACATGTGGTTAAAACAGATCGTTTGAAAATTGGGGTATTCGCCCCACAAAGCCATCGTTTATACCCTGTAAAACAGATGGTATTGGCAAAAAATGTGATTCAAAAAACACTGGATAAATTGAACGAAATCTTTCAAATCATCGCTTTACAAGACGATACATTGAAACACATCACCATCCGTAGTCACCAACAAAAAGTGATGATCATTTTCTCAACCACACAAAAAACGTGGATTGAAAAAGACACCATACTTGCGCATTTAAACTTACCATTTATCACCTCCATCTACCAAAATATACTCGAAACAGATTTTGAAAACATGGGCAAAGATTCCATTCGTCTGTATGGAGAAGAAGCGATAGATATCCATTTTGGCGGATTAAAATTCCCTGTGAAACCAGGCGCATTCTTCCAAGTCAATACACCAGTAGCGCTCAAAATGTATGAAAAAGTAAAAACGCTAATCACAGGAAGAAGCGTCATCGATGCGTATGCAGGGATGGCCTCGATTGGACAATTCATTTCATCGGCTGTCGACCAAGTGTACGCGATTGAATCGAACCATGACGCGGTTGAATCAGCGCTGATATCCATTGAAAATAATCAAATTAACAACGTTGAAGTCATTGAAAACGATGTCGCCTTAGCCATCGAACAATATCTGTCAAAAGTCGATACCATCGTGTTTGACCCACCAAGAAGTGGACTAGATGACACCACCAAAGCATTGTTGTTGGAAAAACCTGTATCAGAAATCATTTATGTGTCTTGTGACTTAAAGACTTTAGTTAGAGACATCAACACGTTAAAAACCATATACAGGGTTACTTCAGTGACCCCGGTTAAAATGTTTTTCCATACCGTTGAAACAGAAACAATCGTCAGATTGGAAATGAACAAATAGTAAAACCACTTCATACGCCTATTTAATAGCGATGAAGTGGTTTTTTTGATTAGAAAATCAAGATATCATCATAATACTTAAGATGGTGATATGTGATACCTAGAATGATTTCGTTTTTGGTATTAATAACACCATATAAACCTTGTTTTTTTACCACAGAAAAGCCACCTTTAAAACGACTGATGTCTTCATACTCAAATGGGATGATGACGTTTCCATCTTGATCAATCGCACCCATGAGGTTTTGATCATTCATAACCACCATGAGTCCATCATAATACCCATAAGCTGGGTAAGTTGCTGGTTGGTAAGTGGTTTTAGAAACCAAGTTACCATTCCAATCGTAAATGGAAATCAATTCTCCATTGTCCATCGTAAGGATTCGATCTTCAGAAAATGAAATGATCCGTTCTGTCGGACTCGTAAAAAGAACATGCCCATCCAAATCTACGACGCTATAAACCAAATGGTTGTTTTCATTTAATCGCTTAACGATACTCAAACTGTTTAGTATGTATACAGGTTTAACACCATCATATAATGGATAAATTTCAACATAATTGGTTTCTAACGACATAGAACCATTCAAACCCAGTTGTTGATAACCATGATCATTTTCGATATAAGCATAACCTTCATTATAGGGATAACAGGATTTGTAAAAAGTATCGGTGATCAAATGCCCATTCAAATCGATATATGAACACGTATCTGGTATTTGATTCCCATGACGTTTGTAAACGATGGCACGACCATTAGAGAAGTAGCTATCACCTTTACCAATATGATTGGTCTGGATTTGGATCACACCAAATCTGTCGATGAAGTCGATGGATGTATAATCGTCACCAAATATGATCGATAGACCATCTTCAAGAAAATGCGGTATCCCATCATATAAAAAGGGATTATAAGGTCTCCATGAGGTTAGGACTGTTCCATTCTCATCAATGTAGTTGAATGTTTGATCTTTGATTACCATGGCTCTACCATAATTAAAAGTTGAGATGTCGTCGTATATGGCTTCAATAATGACCTTACCTTGTGGGATCATTAACCCCCATTTACCATCTTGTTCAAATCGAACGAAAGATTCATTACCTAAAGCATACGTACTATACTTGGCGTAGAGGTGGGTATTCTTGATGATACGTTCACCTCGATATGCTGTTTGATAATCAGATTGATAATACCATCCTAGGAATTCATAACCATCTTTTTCAGGTGTTTGTACCACAGGCAAATAGCCAATCTCATCTAAGTCGATGACTTGGTTAGGTTCACCATTGTTAAAATGGATGGTAACTGTGACTTTTTTTGAACATCCATACAATAGACTGGTAAGAAAAAATAAGATAAATATAGCGATATACTTTTTCATTTGCAAGTCCTTTCCTTAAGCATTATTTACGATATAAAGATAACTTATTATAACACATTTCTCAAATATACAACAAAAAAAACAAATATTTAATAAAAATGGGATTCACAATTGGTAGTGACAAGATTCCGAATAATGTGAAAGTTAATATATTTTACTAAACTAATTCTTACAATGTAAAAAACGGGTAATTTTTGATTCAAACTGAAACGATAGTGATATAATGACCTCATCCAAGAAATGAGGTTTTTATTTTATGCTTAAACTACAGCACATTAAAAAGGATTATATGATTGCGGGAAAACCATTCACCGCACTTCATGACATCAACTTAACATTTGATCGTAGCGAATTTGTTGCGATACTGGGGCCATCGGGTTGTGGGAAGACCACATTATTAAACCTGATTGGTGGTTTGGACCAATATACCTCAGGGGATTTAGTCATTGAAAACAAATCCACCAAACGGTTTGATGACCGCGACTGGGATGCGTATCGAAACAATAAAGTCGGGTTTATTTTCCAAAACTATAACCTCATCAACCATATCTCCATCATCGAAAACGTGGAACTTGGGATGACACTGGCGGGCAAATCTCTAGAAGAACGTAGAAAAAAAGCGGAAGAAGTATTGATTCGTGTTGGTCTTAAAGACCAAATGTACAAACGTTCTGCCCAATTATCGGGCGGACAAAAACAAAGGGTTGCGATTGCAAGAGCGTTAGCGAATGACCCAGAAATCATCCTAGCCGATGAACCCACAGGGGCGTTGGATTCGGTCACCTCAGTTCAAATATTGGAACTTATCCAAGCAATTTCCAAAGAAAAACTCGTCATCATGGTGACCCACAATCAAGACCTAGCAGATACCTACGCTACCAGAACCATTCGATTGCTCGATGGTAATGTCGTATCTGATACCAAAGTTCAATCCAAAGAAATTAAAGAAGATACCATCTATACCCCAAAGAAAACATCGATGTCTTATCTACAAGCCATCAAGTTATCTTTTAACAACTTAAGGACCAAACTCGCTAGAACCCTCATCACAGCGTTCGCTGGGTCGATTGGGATCATCGGGGTACTCCTCGTATTAGGGGTGGGTAATGGGTTCAATAAAACCGTCTCTGATTTGGAACGTGGGGCTTTGGTTTCCATCCCAATCATGATCAATCAATACTCAGTAACCTTCGGACCACCAGACTTTAATGCACCTGAACCCGTATCGGATGGCTTCATTAAACCCTATGATTCAAGTGTACCTCAACAAGCTTATTTGAATAATTTATCCCCTGAATTCATTGCCTATCTTGAAGCGAATTTGAATCCTGAGGATTATACGACCATTGAATATGAATACGCCATTCAAACGTTACTCTTACAAGAACAAAATGGCTTGTACCGTACCGTAGACAAAGGCGCGATTACCTTTGGACAAACGAACAAACCATTTTTAAATGAGTATTTTGATGTCATGGCAGGATCATTGACTGTAAATGACCCGAATGTCTATGAAATATTCATCTTATTGAACGATGAATATGGTGTCGATAAACGTGTATTAGAAGCTTTCAATTTACCAATCGATGGATCGGTAGAATATACTGATTTGATTGGTAAAACCTTGGTTTCACCTTATTATAATGATTATTATGTCGCTGATTCCACGACCATTGCAGGAAAGACCATCTTTGATGAAAACCCGGATTTATCCGTCGCTTTCAACAACGGTATGGTACTTAAAGTATCTGCAGTTTTAGCCCCTAAAGCTGAAAATGTATTTACCATCGATGATGGTGTCTATCATTTAGATGACTTTAATCAAGTCTTATTGAGTAATGCATTAACCAGTGATATTGGGATTGCACAACAAAACTCAAATTATTATGTGATTGAATTTAAAGCTCAAGGTCAAAGCACCAGACCTGCTGGCGCGAACTTCTTCGTAGCAGATTTGGAAAGACCGCTCATTGAGTCCTTCTTAGGTGTGGATCAAAAACCAGTATCTATCAGCATTTATCCAGTATCTTACGAATCCAAAGAAGGCATCATTGATGTCATCGATGCTTACAATAAAGCCGCAGCAGAAGGCGATCAAATCATCTATTTAGACCTCGCTGAAACCATTGGTTCAGCCTTAGGTAGTGTGGTGAACATGATTTCAATTGTGTTGGTCATTTTCGCTGGTATATCGTTAGTGGTATCCTCCATCATGATTGGTATCATTACCTATGTATCGGTCATTGAACGTACCCAAGAAATTGGGGTATTGCGTGCCTTAGGTGCGAGAAAGAAAGACGTCAAACGCGTCTTCAATTCTGAAACCTTCCTCATCGGTTTAACAGCAGGTATTTTGGGTTCAGTGATTACGTACATCTTATCCTTCCCAATCAATATCATTGTTGAAAACCTCAATGCGCAAATGGCGAACATCATGCAGCTATCGTGGGTGCATGTGCTTTCCATGATTGCCGTATCGATTTCATTGACATTCATCGCTGGATTATTCCCTGCATCGTTAGCAGCGAAGAAGAACCCAGTTGAAGCATTAAGAGCGAACGACTAAAAAATAAACGGTCACTTTCAAATTTACTTGAAGGTGACCGTTTTGTTTTCAATGGTTTCTAGCATAGCGAATAGTAAAAGGGTTGCGAGTGTGTAGACGATCATATACATCGTATTATCAATCAACCCATGGATTTGTGAGACTATAATACCGATGAGGATTAAACTCTTAACGATGAATCTATGTTTAAATAAGAATTTAAAGGTTTGATAGAAGTAGTAGACTAATCCCAGTAATCCAAAGGTACCCATCACCGCTAAAGTATGGAATAAGGTTGAATGGAAGACTTGAATGCGATCTGGATTACCAATATCGGTCATTGCTTCCCAACCACCGCCAAAGACTGGGAATTCTTTATAGATATCCAACGCGTGTCTATATAAAGTGAGTCGATTGGATGTAAAACTATCCAAATCATCTAACCCACCTTGAATCGCGATTTCATAGGCGATTTCTACCAACAGCCTCAATTCATATAGCGCTAACGCGATCAGAATAAAGGCGTAAATCATATTGAGTATGCCCCATTTATTGGTTTTCTTAATGACGTAAGGGACGTAGATTAAGAAAGACAAGAACATCGATAAATAACCGCCTCTTGAGGCTGATACGAACACGACGAATCCGGTTAATAACGGGGTAATCCAGTATAATATATTTTTCGGATGTTTGATGATGAAATAAAATTGTGAACCCATCAATAAAGTAATGTGGATGACCACATCGTTGATGTTTGCCCACCCAAAATCACCATGGAACCATGACGATTTCATCCCTAATGAAATACGTTCTCTCATTGGTTTATCGAGATTTTCTAAGAAGAATCCTAGGCCAATGTTATAGGATAACTCAGCGAGTAACAAGAGGGATGCGAAGAAGAGTATTCTCATCATATAGGATTCATCGGTTTTTAAGGTTTGTCTGAAAAACTGATATAGAATTAAATAGATAAAACCAATCAATGAAAGTATAAGATAGGTCGGCGTAATATCGACATATATACTGGATGCGATATACGCTATCGCAATCCATAAATACGGCTTGGTTAATACCCCTTTGGTAAACTTAACCTTAAACCGGATGAAATGAACGATGATACTGATGAATAAGAATATCGGAATCAGGAAAATCCATCCAAAGGAACTGATGGTATTCAAGTTTGGATTTTGCATATTGTACATATACATAATACCAATCAGAATTGGCATGGTATAAATGGTGTTTTCTATCCAAATTAAGATTAATGATATCAGGATGATGAAAAAGAAGATGGTATAGAGGTTATACATTTGGTTTTCTCCTCTAGAGATAAAACCTAAAAAAGCCAACCCATTGACCAGTAGTAGAAAGATATTGGATTTTAAGAAGGCTTCTAACTTTTTCATGAAAAAACCTCAGTATGTTTATTATAAAACAAAATCAAGCCATTCTAACCACACTATTGAATTTCTTTTCAAAACCTATGTGTGTTGTACGTCCATGACCAGGGTAACAAATGGTGTTGTCGGGCAATAAATAGAGTTTGTTCAATAGGCTATCTTTTAAGTCTTCAAAAGAGGATAGATATAAATCGGTTCTACCTACTGTCATATAAAAGAGGGTATCTCCTGAAAACAATACACCTTCACTGGCTAAATAAAGACTGGTTCCCCCTTGAGAATGGCCTGGGGTATGGATGACTTTAAATACTAGATTTTGAAAAGAGATTTCTTGTTCAATATCTGTGTCTAACCAACTATCGACATGTACTTTATAACTTAAACGAGATATACCCATAGCAGGATCAAAGAATACAGCATCTAATTTAGGTGCGATGACTTCCGCTTTCGGGTATAAAGCTTTCAAAGCATTGATACCCCCAATATGATCAAAATGGCCGTGGGTCGCGTAGATGACATCGACTTCCAAATCATTATCCTTTAGAAATTGTTTGACTGCCATTGAATCATAACCAGGGTCAATGACCAAAGCGTGTTGGTTCTTAACAACGATATAGCAGTTGCTTTTGATATCACCAAGTGTGAAACGTTTGATTTCCATAGAAACACCTCATACTCATTATAGCGTTTTCTTTAGAAAGGTAAAGCAAAGCGGATTAAAACGTTTGTAAAAAAGTGATAATAAGCATAAAATAAGGAGTGGAGGTTATATCGATGAATATCTATCAAAACTACGCTGAGTTGGTGGGTAATACCCCATTACTCAGACTCAATAAATTAGAAAAAGAATTGAAAACAGAAGGCCGATTGATTGCTAAAATAGAACGCTTCAACCCACTGTCGAGTGTTAAGGACCGTTTAGCAAAAGCAATGGTCGAAGATTTAGAACGCAAAGGGCTGATTACCAAAGATACTGTATTGGTTGAACCAACCTCAGGTAACACTGGGATTGGTTTAGCATTCATCTGTGCAGCCAAAGGAATACCACTTGTCATCATTATGCCTGAAACGGTGACCAAAGAACGTGTGATGACAATCAAAGCCTTAGGTGCTTGTGTTCTTTTAACCGAAGGACCGCTAGGGATGAAAGGCGCGATTGCGAAAGCAGAATCGATGCTTAAAGACTATCCAAACTACATCATGCCACAACAATTTAAAAACTTAGCCAATGCTGAAATGCACCGAAAAACGACAGCGGTTGAAATATTAAGAGATACCGATAATCAAGTCGCTGCATTTGTTGCAGGGGTTGGTACTGGTGGTACCATCACAGGTGTTGGTGAAGTCTTAAAACAAACCATTAAGGACGTTGAAATTGTGGCAGTAGAACCATACGATTCATCTGTATTATCGGGTGAAAAACCAGGGTCTCACCGCATTCAAGGGATTGGGGCTGGTTTCATTCCAAATGTCCTCAATGTAAAAATCATTGACAGAATCATTCGTGTCACGAACGATGATGCGATTCAAATGGCGAAATTGGTTGCGAAAACCGAAGGGGTATTCGTAGGCATTTCCTCAGGAGCTGCGTTGGTTGCTGCTGTTGAAGTCGCGAAAAACCCTAAGTACAAAGATCAAAACATCGTGGTAGTCTTACCAGATTCAGGGGAACGTTATCTATCCACTGGGGTATTTGAATAATATGTTTTTTAAAGAACTCCGGTTGACCATCAACCAAGCCAAGAAGAACGACCCTTCCGCGCCATCTAAACTGACCATATTATTATCCTATCCAGGCATACACGCGCTGATGTATTATCGTGTGGCGAGATTCTTTTATAACATCAAATGGACTGGTCTTGCAAGAATCATTTCCAATATCGGAAGAACATTCACCAACATCGATATTCACCCAGGGGCGAAAATCGGTAAAGGCTTATTCATCGACCATGGGGCAGGTGTTGTCATTGGACAAACCGCCATCATCGGTGATGACTGCGTCTTATTCCATGGTGTCACTTTAGGATCCAATTCTACCAACGCTAATGGTAATCGCCACCCCATCTTAGGCGATCGAGTGACGATTTACGCGAACGCTACCTTAGTCGGTCCAGTGAAAATTGGAGATGACTCGGTGATAGGAGCGAGTTCAATCGTGAAACAAGACTTACCAGATAAAAGTGTCGTTGTGGGTAACCCAATGCGTTTCCTATCGATTGACGGCAAACGCGTCTACGATTCCACATGTGAATGTGAAATCATGAAACAAGAACTCGCTGCTATGAAAGAACGTTTAGAAGAACTTCAGAAGCAACTAGAATCCAAATCATAGAAGATACTTAAGGCACCGACTGCGCTAATACCGCACTCAGGTGCCTTTATTTTCATTTAAAATGATTACTTATAAAAAAGTATGTCATTATTAAAATTTATGATATTATATTTATAATCAATTTAGAATAAGTTCTATAAGAATAAACAAAATCAAATAGAAGGATTGGATCATACTAGTGAAAAAAAATCGAGCATTAATCATAAGGTCATAATGGGTATTCAAACTATAGTCGACTCTTTCAAATATCACCCCAATTTACTTCGATTCTTTTGTAGAGGGCTTTTTGTTATATCAATAATTATATTTTTACTCGTAGATGAGATAGAAATCGCCTTATATACTTACATTTGTGGCATAATCATTATATTTATAATGGGACTTCTATTTCATAAGAAATCATCCACAAGAATTTTCAATAAAAATAATCCATTGTTTTGGGACACAATCTTTAGTCACCTTAAAGAAATTAGTGTCTTCGGATTGACATTATTATTGATGATACCTATAACCTACCATACTCAAACAAATCAAAGTTTTGAGAAAATAGTGTTTCTTCCATTAATGTTCATTGAAGGCTATTTTTTTGGAAAAGGGATTATATTCATTCTAAAAGTATTGTTTTCAATGGCATTTAAGAAGGTATTAGACATGCGAAAGAACGAAATCATTTATAACTCGATTCTCGTATTTGTATTGTTTTTTGGGTATATTGGTTTTTATTGGTATTTGAGTATTTACGGCACCATTCATAGCCTGACATTATATACGCTTTTCCAAATAAATTATCTAATTTATATCATTTTGCCAGTGTCACTTATCAATATAATTGCTAGTATAATAAAGAGACGAAATTCAATAGTATAGGTTAAAATTCATTTTTTTCCTATTGAACAAAGATTATTATTAAGGCACCGAATGCGCTAATACCGCACTCAGGTGCCTTTATTTATAATGTTTACTATATCTTTTGAAATGGTTTATGCAAAAAAATATAATAGCCTTGTAACAAAAGGGTGGGTTTCTCTTGAAGAAAAGGCTTTATTTAGTCATTCTATTTGCGCTATTATTGATCCTATCGGTATCAATTGGCGTCTCTAATATCAAGTTCATCGATGTCATTAAACTAGACCCGGATACGTGGTTTCTTTTACTGACGTCTAGATTACCAAGAACCATTGCGATCATCTTGACTGCAGTTGGTTTATCGATATCGGGTTTAATCCTTCAAACCATCAGTAAGAACAAGTTTATCTCACCTTCTGTGGTGGGTGTAACAGACAGTGCTCAGCTTGGTATCTTATTGGCTTATTTATTGTTTGGAACCCTCAGTTTGACCTTTAAGTTGGTGTTTGCTTTTGGGTTTGCAGTATTGGGTTCCTTTGTATTTATTACAATCTTAAACAAAATCAAATTAAAAAATGAAATCTATGTCCCTTTAATTGGGATGATGTTTGGTAGTATCATCGCTGCGATTGTATCTTTTCTAGCTTTCCAATTCAATGCGACCCAATTCATCGATACGATTGGGGTAGGCAGTTTTACAACCAAAATCGCGGGTAATTACGAATTGCTTTATGTCGTTATACCGCCACTCATTCTCGCATTTATATATATGGTTCAATTTAACATCATCGGGATTGGGGAAGACTTTGCTAAAAACCTAGGGGTCAATTATAAACGAACCATGATGATGGGGTTAGTCATCATTTCGATGGTAACTGCAGCCATCTTTGTGGTAGTCGGTTCTATCCCATTCATTGGATTGGTTGTACCGAACTTGGTATCTATTTATTATGGCGATAATGTCAAAAAGAATGCGATTGATATCGCCTTATTTGGATCTGTGTTTGTTTTGATTGGTGATATTCTTTCAAGGGTCATCATTTACCCATATGAGATACCTGTATCACTAACCATGGGTGTCTTGGGCTCGATTATTTTCTTATATCTCATTTATAGGAGGATCAATCATGCCAAATAAATTCATTAAACCGTTAATTATGGTAGGGCTAATCGCACTACTTGCAGTGATACTTTACCTCACCTATTGGCTCATCGGTATTGATGTGATTACCATTGGCCAATTAGTACGTGGGTTATCGAGACGTGGTGCCCGTGTGGTCGCGATGATTGTGGTCGCTTTCACGATGGGTATGACGGGACTATTCTTCCAAACACTGACTCAAAATCGAATCTTAACACCCAGTGTGATTGGGTTTGATTCAACGTTTGTACTCTCACAAACGCTCATTGTGTTTTTGTTTGGTAGTAGCACTGTACTGATTGCTAATCCATACTATAATTTCATATTATCGACATTGGTAATGGTGTTTTCTTCCTTACTGTTATACGGATTCGTATTAAAAAAAGGGAAAAACAACCTCGCATTGCTCTTATTGGTGGGACTTGTATTTAGAACCCTCATGGGTAGCCTCACGTCATTTCTATCCAGAATCATCGATCCGGACGATTTTCTGGTGGTGACATCACGTTCGATGGCTTCCTTAACCAACATGAACACCGATATTTTATGGTATCTAGCACTACCAATCCTAGTCCTTGTAATCATACTGATGGCTAGGGATACGAAGTCTTTTGATGTCATGAATTTAGGGGAAGACCAAGCGAAAAGCTTGGGGGTATCCTATCATAAACTGATGAACCGTCATTTGATCTATATCGCGATTCTCATTTCGGTATCCACAGCTTTAGTCGGACCACTCATGTTCTTAGGGTTAATCACAGTCAATCTCTCAAGAGAAATACTCAAGACGGATTATCATAAACCGCTGTTATGGATGAGTAGCCTCTTAGGTATTGTGTTCCTAGTCTTGGGTCAATTCATTTTGACCACCTTGAACCTCAATACCTCACTAGCTACCCTCATCAACCTCATCCGTGGGTTATATATGATTTCTATCTTGGTGAAAGGAGAAAAACAAGCATGATTGAAATCCAACACTTAAATAAAAAATATGGTAGTTTGGTCGTCTTAGACGATGTCAGTCTGACCATCAAAGAAGGCGCGGTTACTGCCCTCATTGGACCCAATGGGGCAGGTAAATCAACTTTATTAGGCGTGATTTCAAAACTGATTGAAGCCGATTCAGGTACTGTTTTATTGGATGGGGAATCCATTTCAAAAATCAAGCCCAATGGTTTTGCCAAGGCGATAGCTATCCTTAAACAGACGAATCAAATCAATGTCAATTTAACGGTCAGAGAACTCGTTAGTTTCGGTCGTTGGCCGCACTCTAAAGGCAATCTTACGAAAGAAGATGAAGCCAAAATCGATGAAGCCATACAGTTTTTAAGACTTAAAGAAGTACAACATAAAAACATCAACCAACTCTCAGGAGGACAAAAACAACGTGCCTATATCGCGATGATTGTGGCACAAGACACGAAATATGTCTTACTAGATGAGCCACTCAATAACCTCGATATGCGATACTCTGTCGACATGATGCTCATCCTCCAAGATTTGGTTAAAAAGCTTGGTAAAACCGTCATGATTGTTTTACATGACATCAATTTCGCAGCCACTTTCTCCGATCACATCATCGCGATGAAAGATGGCAAAATCATCAAAGAAGGTACCCCAGATCAAATCATGGAAAAAGACATTTTAGATTATGTTTTTGACCACGAGTTTTGTATCGCCGGTGTCAATGGTAAAAAGTATTGTATATACTATCAAGAAAGTGTAGAGGAAAAGATATGAAAAAAATCTTGTTTTTAATCATGGTTATGTCCATGAGCCTATTTTTAGCAGCATGCACCATCGTGGATGACACGAAAGAATACCCAGAAACAGTCACCATCACACAAACAGTCACACACGCAACTTCCAGTACGGATACTGAAAAAACCACAGAAACGGTAGAAGAAGTCATCCCAACCAACCCTAAAAATGTTGCGATATTCGATTTTGGTGCTTTAGATATATTAGACCATGTAGGGATTGAAACCTTAGGTATCGAAAAATTAGCGATTGTCAAATCCAATGTACCAAGTTATTTAAGTAAATACAATGTCGATTCCGTAACCAATGCAGGCACATTGTTTGAACCGAATTTTGATAATTTAGATTTATTTAGCCCAGATTTAGTCATCATCTCTTCAAGAAGTGCTTGGACCTATGACAAACTCAAAGCTGAACTGGGTGGGGTTGCCGTACTCAATGTCGCCGTCAATAACACCAAGTATTTAGAAAGTGTTGAAAACAACTTAGATAACTTAAAAGCAATTTTTGGCGGAAACGAAGCGTTTGATACCATGAAGACCACCCTTCAAACCAAAACCGCTGAAGTGAAACTACTCGCACAAATGAGCAATTTCAAAACCTTAATTGTCATGACCAATGGGGATGACATTTCAGGATATGGCGTTGGTTCTCGTTTTAGCTTCATCCACAATGAGCTTGCTTTTACAGCTGCCGATGCTAACTTCGGTAATGGTGATGCCAATACCCATGGTGACATCATTTCATTCGAATATATTCAAACCTTAAATCCAGATGTCATCTTCGTGGTTGACCGTGCCGCTGCCATCGGTGGAGAAGCATCGACAGGTGTACTTGATAATGCATTAGTCAACGCAACAAATGCAGCACAAAACAACCGCATTATCGTCTTAGATTCAATCGCTTGGTACATTGTATCTGGAGGATATCAATCTACCCTCACGATGATCAACGACACAAAAGCGCTCTTTAGTTAAGTCCTGTTGACAACCAACCAATAAATTGATACAATAAAGTGTATTTTAGGAGGTACCCACATGAATTTTGCTGATTGGATCGCTATGGTACTAGGTTTATTCTTAATCGTAGCAGTTGCTTTACAATCTTCACAAGACGATGTCGCAAGCGCATTTTCAGGTGAAAAATCAGAGTTATTTAAAAATTCAAAGGCGAGAGGCTTAGAACTCTTCTTAGTAAGATTCACCGCTGTTGTGTCCTTTTTATTTGTGGCTATGGTTATTACATCCATCCTTACCCACTAAGATAACTGAAAAAACCAATTAAAATCCCTTATTCAATTAAGGGATTTTTTGTCGTGTAAACATGCTTATTGCACCTTAAGAAAATAATAAAGTGCAAAAATTGCACCTATAATGTAAGATAAAGTGCAAAAATTGCACCTATAATGTAAGATAAAGTGCAAATATATGTTATCATATAAGTAGAGGTGTTATCTATGACATTGAAAGAACAAAGAATCTATTTGGGTTTAACACAAACAGAAGTATCTAAAATGGTGAATATACCGCTTCGAACTTATAAAGATTATGAAAACAATCCAAAGAGAGTAAATTCGATTAAATACAAGTATATATTAGATAAACTGCTCGATTTTGGACACATCGATGAATCTCACGGTGTTTTGACATTAGATCAAATCAAACAAGGTATTTTCAAAGCAACCCAAAGCTATGAAATTGATTTTTGTTATTTATTTGGTTCATACGCAAGAAATGAAGCCACACCCAACAGTGATGTGGACTTGATCATATCTACAAAAGCAACAGGTCTTCAATATTATGGTTTAGTTGAAACCTTAAGACAACACCTGCTTAAAAAAGTCGATGTGATTTTGTGGACCGATTTAACATCCAATCCAGAATTAATTTATGCAGTTTTAAAGGACGGCATTAAGATTGTTGGTAAAGGAAAAGAATGACCAGTATTTTGTTGAAAAAATAGCTAAAGACATTGATTTCATCATAAAACATACCCAAGGTATGACCAAGGAAGCACTCGAAATCAATGAGGTGTTGATTGATTCTATCCTATTTAGATTCATTCAAATCTCAGAAAGTATGAAACGTCTAAGTGACGATTTTAGAATCAGACATGCTGAAATTTCATGGGTTAGTGTGATAGGTTTACGAAATAAAATCGTGCATGATTATGGGGATATTAGATTAGATGTGATTTATCAAACCATTCAAATGGATTTACCTAAACTGAAGGAAGTATTTCATTTTTAGGGTTATTTGAGGCGCTTTTCTTATCATTAAAGGGATGCATTCATTGACTAAAAATCATTTAGTTGATACAATAAACCTAGATATAACCATCAAAGGGGGATGGACCTATGGACCGCGCCAAATTCATGAAAAAATATTTTCGTAAAAAGATTAAAGGTGCTCAAGATTTCGATGCTTATGCAAGAGCGGATTACGAGCAAGCCTTGGTGCGAGCTAGGGGTTTGCTTGGATTAGAAGAAGCTGATACCAATGAACTCAATCCATTGGTGGTCTCTTTACCTGAAGCCTTCTTTAAGGGATCTAGTGTCTTATTCAAGATGTCTAAGAAAAACGACCACATCCGCTTCAATCAAGCGAGGGTCACCGTTCTCTTATTTGGTGAACATCAATTGTACTACTACACCGCATTAATCGACCATGAACGCGGGGCGTTTTCGGATGATTACACCGTAGAAATCCCATATGGTTCGATTGTTTCCATAGAAACCAATTCCATTCGTTTCTATGAAAGAGGCACGAACCACCACTATATTGATTTACAACTATATCTAGTCAATGACCACGCAATCACGGTTAGACTCAAAGATGTCGTGGTTGAACGTAAAGAACTTCAAGAAGGGGTATCCATCCCTGAAGATACGCAAACCGTACTCATCAATATCATGAAATTCTTGCGTGCGAAACGTGGATTATAGCTCACACTTAGTGGGCTTTTTCTTTTGAAATAACATCTTAGATAAATGTTTGACAATCGATATAAAACCATGTATAATTAATCAAGCTGGTGATTGTATGATTTTAACACTTGAAAAGCTAAAAACCGAATATGCCAATAAGGGGTTCGATCTCTCATTAGACTTCAAACATCGATTGAAAGATCAAACACTGATGTATGACATTGATTTGGTCCGTGTTACGGGACAAGTCCAGTTTTTACAGAGCCGATATGTGCACTTTGATTTAAACATCGAAACCACCTTGACACTCCCTTGTGCCATCACATTGAAACCAGTGAGTTATCCGCTCAGTTTTAAAATTGAAGAAGATGTTTCTGAAACCAGTGACGCTGAATACATGATCGTTGAAGACAAAATCAACCTAGGCGACATCATTTGGGGTGCCATCATACCGATGATCCCAATGCAAGTCTACGCTGAAGATGCTCCAAGGGATTTGTATGAAGAAGAACCAAAGGTGAATGAAGTATTCGCTCAATTAAAAGACCATTTTGACAAAAAATAGGAGGTGTGAAGATGGCAATTCCTTTTCGCCGCACGTCTAAGACTGCAAAAAGAAAACGTCGTACACACTACAAACTAAGCAAACCTACTTTAGTGGTAGACCCACAAACTGGTGACTTAGTATTACCTCACAGAGTATCTCCAACCACTGGGGAATACAGAGGCAATAAAGTAGTTAACGTCAAAGAATCTGAATAAATCAGATTTAAAGAAGGATGCCGATGGGCATCTTTTTCTTTACCCAAAATTTACCCCCATTTATAAATGACTTTACAAAGTAAGCATTTAGTTATAAGATATTCATGAATTCTTAAAATTGAGGTTTTTTACATGAAACGAATTAAAGACAAAGGATTTATCCTTTTAACCATACTTGCTTTTATCATCTTGACGATGTTAAACCGGGTCATGGTCACAGCACAATTTTTCAATCCAGGCATGAATTTGTATTATGAACCATTTGGCATTCGTATCAATGCTTGGTTAGGTGACTTAGGTCTACTCAGTGTCCTTGTAGGGCTATTTTTATTGTTATTTAAAAACAAGAAATATTTCATCCTATCCGTTTTAGGCTTAGGCATTGGGTTATCTGTATTGGTATTCTCACTCAAGATTTATCAATTCTATTATGGGACTGCTTTCTCATTTTTCAATGCGAGAACCTTCTCCAATAGTGCACCTGTGCTTGGTCAACAATTGACCATCCACTTGTGGCGTAATCTCTTTAGAATGGGCCAATATATCGCCTTAATTCCAGCGTTCGCTTTTATTTATATTGGCGTTCAACTATTCACCCGTAAACCTTTCAAAGACAATCCAAATTGGCAGGATTCGGCACGCAAACGTCGTTTCGCCCTCAGCGCATTGCTCATGGGTTTGATGATGAGTACGTTCTCTCAGGTCGTCTATTATAACCACATCAACAATACATTTTATGAAGAACATCGTAACGCCTTAAAAGGGGTTCAAACGATGGGCATTTATAATTATTACTTGGTCGACTTGATCAACTATACCGTGATTCCACAACCAGAACCGGTATTAGAGACCAAACCAGACTTGAAGGCAGAAGTGGATGCGTATATAGACAACGCCAAACAATCCTGTCCACTCAATTATGAGTCTAATCCAAGTTGTGTCAATGGTGAATTAACCGGTATTTTTGAAGGTAAGAAACTCGTCATTTTCCAATTAGAAGCGATGAACAATTACCTCATCAACTTAAGCGTTAATGTCGATGGTACGGATTATGAAATCATGCCATTCATGAATAGCATCGCAAATTCCAATGAAACACTCTATTATGACCATTTCTACTCCAACTTTGGTGTAGGTAAGACCAGTGACGCCGAATTTGCAGGGTTGACCGGTTTATATCCGACAGGCCAAATCGTTACATACTTTGATTACTTAGCGGAAAACTTTGAAACCATTCCAAGTTTATTTAAAGAACAAGGCTATACCACTTATGGTGTCAATGGCTCTAATGAATCCTTTTACAAACGATTCATCAATTATGAATTGTTGGGTTTCGATGAGTTCGTTCCAGCTGAACGACTATTGGCAGAAAATTATTATGACCCAGAAATCAATGTCATCAATGGTTGGGTCGATGATACTGTTATTTTCGATTACGTGACAGACGTTTTACAAAAAGACGAAGACCAATTCATCTTCGCCCTTTCCACCGTTAGCCATACCCCTTATTTTGATGTTGAAGGCATCACAGGTGTGAATGTTTGGGAAAACACCATCGAACGTGATTTAGGCAATTACTTTGATTTTAATCGTCGCTTTGATATCGTGTTTGAAGCGTTCTTCCAAGAACTTGAAAATTTGGGTATTTTAGAGGATACCGTCTTTATCATGTATGGTGACCATACCGGCAATATGACGATGTCAGATTTAGAACAAATCTACCCTGAATTGACCCATCAAGAATTCCAAGAATTGTCACACAACGTACCGTTTATGATCTACGCTCCTGGAATGGATTTAAGCCAATACGACTTAAACACATCGATGGTTCGTGGTCAAGCAGACATCAAACGTACCGTCAGCAACCTCTTTAATCTCAATGAAGTCTATCATTTTGGTGTGGATATTACGTCTAATAATCGCTCCTATACCTATAACCCAATGACACTCGATTTATTTACTGACGATTATCATATGATCGTTCCGATGTTATATGTATCCAATTCGGATTATCAAGAACAGGCACAAACCATCGCTGACTGGTTCTTAGAATACAAATTGATCAACGACGCGATTTTAAAATATCGCTATTTCGATAACCCTTAATATGAAACACTATAGTGTATTACTCAAAGAGTCGATTGACGCACTCAAACTCAAAGAAAATGGCATTTACGTGGACGCGACCCTTGGGGGTGGCGGACACAGTGAAGCCATTTTGTTGTCGTTAAAAGGCGGTCATTTATACGGTTTTGACCAAGACCAATATGCCTTAAAAACCGCTCAAGAGCGGTTAAAAGGGTTTAATAACTTTACAGCAGTCGCTTCAAATTTTGAATTCATTCAAGAAGAACTAAAAGCCTTAGGTATCGATAAAATCGATGGGGTGGTCATGGATTTGGGGATGTCTTCCTTTCAAATCGATGACGCTTCCCGTGGTTTTTCCTATATGCAGGATGCGAAACTCGACATGCGCATGAATCAACATCAAACCAAGACCGCGTATGACATCGTGAATAACGCGTCCTATGAAGAACTTGTCTATATGTTTGAAGTCTATGGAGAAGAGGATTTTGCTAGACCAATCGCGAGAAAAATCATCGAATCCAGACCACTCAATACCACCTTTGATTTGGTCAAAATCACCGATATGTATAAATACAAATCAAAATCTCATTCAGCGAAACAAGTATTTCAAGCGCTAAGAATCGCTGTGAATGATGAGTTGGGTGTTTTAGAACGCACGTTACCAAAACTGCTATCGATGTTAAATCCCGATGGGGTGATGTCCATCATCACGTTCCATTCATTAGAAGATCGAATTGTCAAACACTTCTTCAAAACCAACAGCGAAGTTCATGTCCCTAAAGGGATTCCTATGTTAAAACTACCCACCCCACCACTCAGATTGTTGACCAAAAAACCAATCTTACCTTCGGAACAAGAACTGACGGAAAACAGCCGATCAAACAGTGCGAAACTCCGTGTCGCGATTAAAAATGAGGTGGCTGAATGAGACTCATTACCTATGGCAACGAAGCATTTAAAGCCATTTTAGAAGACATCGATCGTGCCCAACGAAGTATCCTCATTCAAATGTTCATTTGGCGTGATGATCAGATTGGTAATCAACTCTTAAATCACTTACAAAGTGCATTGGATCGAGGGGTTCAAGTCACGATTCAAAAAGATGCTTATGGGTCTATTTTTGAAAAAGCAGAAGAGAATAAACAGAGCTTATTTCATAAAGACAAACAAAAAGGCATCCATATCTTAGCGAAAATCATCGATGTTGGCTACGCTGATGATAGAAAACCCAAAGGTTATCAACAAAAGCCCAATGAAGCCTTGAACAAATTCATTGGTCATCCGAACTTATCACTATCAACCTCAATCCTCAAAGACCATACGAAGTTTTACATCATCGATGACACCATCTTTTATGTCGGTGGGGTCAATATCGAAGACAAAGAGAATGGAAAAGACATTCAAGGTAGAACCTATTTAGATTATATGGTGAGAATCGATAACCCCGATGAAGTGAACTATTTCCTATCGAGATTTGAAGGTAAAATAGCCTATGATGCGAATCGAACGATTGAATATGTGATGAATAGACCAAACGATTTTCAAGTCATAAAAGACCTAACACACCTATTAAATCAAGCAAATTATCGCATTTTGATGCATATGGCCTATTTCGGAGCGAAATCTGCCATGCAAGCCTTATTTAACGCTTTAAAGCGTGGTGTGAAAGTGACCATCGTGACCTCTAAAGTCTCTAACCTTCAAACCGAATATAATCTTTACTGGATGAATAAACTCCAACAAGCAGGTGCAGAAGTCTATTTATATGAAGGCTTGGTACATGCGAAAGCGATTCTGATTGATGATACCTTCATCGTCGGATCAACAAACTTGAATAATTCAGCCTTTGATCAATTGGGTGAATGTTCACTGGTGGTTCAAGGGGATGCCGCTTTAAAAGAATCCTTCTTACAAAGCCATAAAGATATTTTGTCTAATACCATTCAAACGAACCCCATTAAATATTCAAAAATTAAGTCTTTTTTTGAACAATTACTCAGTTAAAAGCGTGATGATTTCACGCTTTTTCTTTTCCTATGCTATACTGAAAGTATAAAAGAGGTGTTATTGTGGAAAATCGTTTGACCAAAGGCCCTTTACTCGATGAACGAGGCAATCTCATCGAAGCGGGCTATCACGAAGATTTGATTCGTGCGTATGACCGTAAAGACATCACCGTCAAAGGGATGCGCACCAAAGAATGGGATTACTACTACATCGGTAATCATAAACACGGCATCGCTTTTACGGTCGCTGATAATTCGTACATGTGGCTGGTTTCCATCACCACCTTTGATTTTGAACATAAAACTGAACATACCAAATCACCGATGGGCTTTTTCCCAATGAAGCGACTAGGTATGCCAAGTTCATCGAGGGTCGGCAACGTGGTCTTTCAAAAGAAGGGATTCTCGTTTGAATTTTTAATCGAAAATGATAAGCGACATCTCAAGGTTAGGATGGACCGTTTTAAAGACAATAAAACGCTATCCGCAGATATTGTTTTAACCGAAAAAGAAAACAGCTCCATGGTGATCGCGACGCCGTTTGAAACCAAAGGACATTTCTATTACAACCACAAAATCAATTTGATGGATGTCTCCGGTAGTTATACGATTGGACAAGACACGTTCCCACTGGTAAATGCGTTTGGCACACTCGACTGGGGTAGAGGTGTTTGGACCTATAAGAATACCTGGTATTGGTCCAGTGCTTCTGATTTATTCGAAGGCAAGCGCATTGGCTTTAACTTGGGTTACGGCTTTGGGGATACCTCAAAGGCCAGTGAAAATATGTTTTATTACGATGGACAGTGCTATAAGTTTGAAGACATCACTTTTAATATTCCAAAGAAGCATGACCAATATGATTACATGAGTCCTTGGACATTCACCTCTAAATCTGGTGATATTGAACTCACATTTCATCCGATTTTAGACCGTCAAAGCGCGTCTAATGTGGTAGTCATCAAATCCATTCAACATCAAGTCTTTGGCAAATTCAGTGGCTATTTCACCTTAAAGAATGGTCAGAAAATCGAATTTCATAACGTCATGGGTTTCGCGGAACGCGTGGTTAATCATTGGTAAATTGTAAAAGACAGTCTCGAAAGGACTGTCTTTTAATTTCGACTACAATCGAAATTAAAAGCTAAAACGCATATAATTTCGACTATAATCGAAATCAAGAGGTGATACTGTGATTAATCGAGAATTGTATATCGATGAGTTGTGGCGTTATAACAACACAATCAAGAAGTCCCCTTCCTCTTCAGGTAGTGGAATGAATTGATTGTTTTTCTTTTGATTTATGTATACAAACACCCATAAATAATGTTATAATATAGTTGAATAATCTCAATACATAAACACTATGAAAGGGTGAACTGGATGAACAAAGCCTTTAAGTTTCGAATCTATCCAAATGAATCTCAAAAGACTTTAATCCATATGACTCTAGGCCATAATCGCTTTCTCTGGAATAAGATGTTAGAAGATAAACAGAAACAGTATGAACTCACTAAAAACATCCTTCATCCCACACCTGCACAATATAAAGATGCTTATCCATTTCTAAAAGACATAGACTCTTTATCTTTAGCCAATACACAACTCAATCAAGAAAAAGCTTTTAAACAATTCTTCAATCATAAACAAGACTTCCCTAAGTTTCATTCTAAGAAACAAGACTATGGTTATACGACCAATCTTGTTAACAATAATATCGCTCTATTAAAAGGTTTTATCAAACTACCTAAACTGGGTGAAGTAAAGATCAAACAACATAGAGCCATACCCAATGAGATGATTCTCAAAAGTGTAACGGTATCTAAGACTGGTACAGGTAAGTATTATGTTTCTATTCTATATGAATACCAAAAAGAGATTAAGAAAAAAGATGTAAAAGAATCGATTGGATTAGATTTCTCAATGACTCATTTCTATGTGGATCATGAAGGATTTAAATTGGATTATCCTAAAGACATCCAAACAGACTTCAATAAACTCAGAGTCCTTCAAAGAAGTTTATCTAGAAGAATCAAGGGTTCTAGTAACTATCATCAGAAAGTATTAGAAATCGCCTTATTACATGAAAGAATCAGACATAAAAGAGATGACTTTTTACATAAACTATCTAACGCGATAACCAAGCGTTATGATTTGGTGAGTGTCGAAGGATTGAATCTTAAAGATATGTCTCAAACAAGTCCATATTACGCTAAGCAAATATCACGGTTTGGTTGGACTAGGTTTATATCATTCTTGAAGTACAAGTTAGAAACACAAGGTAAGACTTTGATGGTGATGGACGAGTGGTATCCATCGTCAAAGAGATGTAGTTGTTGTGGGGACATCAAAACAGATTTGAAGTTATCTGAGCGAGTTTATCATTGTCCAAGTTGTGAGTTACATTTGGATAGAGATCATAACGCAGCGATCAATATCAACAAAGAAGGGTTTAGAAAGTATAAGTTAGCATTTCAGTTATAAACAAATAAGAACCGTAGGGACTACGGGGATAGCCTATTGAGTCACTGGCGGGTACGCTGGTTTGGATAGGAAGCCCCCACTTCTATTTAAGTGGTGGGTAGTTCACAGATAAGCCATTCATCAAATTGATTACGGGTATGCGGCGTGTGGGGAAGTCCACATTGATTGATTTATATATCCAAAAATTAATTGAAACAGGGGTATCCAAAGATCAAATACTGAAAATCAATCTAGAATTACCAGATTTTTTCAATATAGATAATTATCGTGATTTATCCGATTATGTTCTCTTTTGGGCGAAAGAGAAAACAGCCCCACTGTATGTATTTATCGATGAAATCGGTCGTGTTCAATCATGGGAAAAAGCCATCAATGGTTTTCATACATTGAATCGTTTCGATTTATATATCACCGGATCAAACGCCTATTTGTTATCAACGGATTTATCCACATTTTTAGCCGGTAGATATGTTGAAATACCTGTCTTACCTTTGTCATATAAAGAATTCACCCGTTTATATCCAAAATCTGATTTCAATGATTTTATTAGATTTGGTGGTATGCCATCCATATCACCATTGGGTTTAGTGTATGAAACTTCTATGACTGTGCTGAGAGATTCATTTCGATCAGCGGTTTTACAAGATGTTATAACGAGACATCAAATCAGACAAACCGTTGTTCTTGAGCGACTCATTCAGTATATTTTTACGAATACAGGCAAAACATTTTCAGCTTTATCCATTGTCAATTACTTAAAATCTCAAAGAATCGCCGTATCTGTTGACACCATTTTATCTTATCTAACGATTTTGGAGAATGCATTCTTAATCTATCGCGTTAAAAGGCATGATTTGATTGGTAAAGTCATATTAAAAACCGAAGAGAAGTACTATATCTCTGATCATGGATTCAGGGAAGCCATCGCAGGAAACAATTTTACTGTGATTGAAATGATCCTTGAAAATATCGTTCTGATTGAACTAAAAAGAAGAGGATATCAAGTCTATATCGGTAAAGTAAATGATCTAGAAATCGATTTTGTTGTCAAGAAAGATGGTCAAACTGCTTATTATCAAGTCGCCTATTTACTTATAAATGATTCGACACGATCAAGGGAATTTGATGTGTTCCAGCTTATTACTGACAATCATCCAAAATATGTATTATCGATGGATACAATCAACTTCTCAAAAGATGGTATTATCCATAAAAATATGATTGACTTTTTATTAGAGTAACGTTAAAAAACACCCCATTCATCATCGAATGGGGTGTTGTATTTAGTATGTTTTTTTCTTTCTCGCACCAATGGTGATACGGACATAATCAATTTGTAAATCCTTGAGTTCAGGGATTTGTTTGATGAATTCGAAGACATCGGTATTATTGATTTCGGTAATCTTATTGGTATCTTTGACGACTACGTGGATATGGCTATCGGCGTTGTGCATTGGGTTATCAATCGCGAGGTCATAATACTTGGTATCGTTGATGAACAGTTCAACCACGATGCGTTGTTCGATTAAAAAATCCAAGTTGTTGTAAATCGTCGATATATTCGTAAACCCTTTTTTCGCAAGCGCAGTTTGAATTTCCTTGAAGGTTAAATGGTTATTTTCAAGGACGTCAATCATCGCTTTACGGCTATTGGTGATACGAAGATTTTTTTTGCGTAACTTATTGAAATAGGTCTCACGAGAATCCATTTAATTACCTCCTACGTAGTCACTATGCGTCGTGTAGTATGCAGTAATTATCTTTTGGAGTTCATCCGTATTGTAAGATAATGTTTCATATTTCGTCTCTAAATGCTTCAATTGATAGGGCGGTAATATGTGCAGTTCTACGCATGGCTTGCGCTTTAAGTACTTATAAAGCCCTTTAGGCTTCTTAAATATAAATACCATAGGTATTATATCAACATTCGCGTTAAAAGCGAAACGAAATGCTCCTTTTTTAAATGGACGGATGTGGTCACAGTACGGTCTTAGGGACGCTTCTGGGAATACTGCGATCATATTATTGCCTGATAAACGTTCATTGAGTAGCTTTTGGTAACGGATGATCCCTTCTTTAGAATCTGGAATCGGTGCGCCACCAATGATGTGAAATAACTTACCAACGATGGGTAAGCCTAGGTTGGTTTTTAACATGGTGTAATAGATCCGTTTTGGAAAGAAGGAAGCCCCTAATAAAAAGGAATCAAATTGATGGACGTGGTTGGATACAATGACCGCCCCTTTTTTACGGTATGCTTTGAATATTTTCTTGTTTTTAATTCTAAAACGCAAGAAGATGAATCCGTAAAAATAGACAAAAACAATCTTGATTATAAACACCAAGATTTTCGATAAAATGCGTGTATGCCATTTTTGCCCAAAATAATCGAAATCCTCTGGTAAATCTACCGGTTTCGCTTCGATCGTCTTAAACGTATGCTCGTTTTCGTCTTTGGGTTTCAAGTCTTCTTTAATATCCATGACTACCCCTTAAAAAAGTGATACTTCTTATCTATTATATCATAGGTCAATGCATTCATGTGTGACTATAAATAGTCATATTGTGTGATATAATGAATTGGGTGAGGCCATGATCTTAGTATATGGTGGGGCGTTTAATCCCCCAACCAAAGCACACAAAATCATATTTGAAACACTGATGAAAACCTATCAGCCGTCGCTGTTTATTTTCATCCCGGTGGGGAAAGCCTATCCTAAGGCACAACTCGTGGACTTTCATCATCGGAAAGCGATGCTTGAACTGTTGTCTGCTAACCATCCAAACGTCCTCGTTTCTGACTTTGAACAAACGGATGCGTTTAAAGGCACCATCAGTGCACTTGACCACTTCAAATATCTTTATCAGACTGAGGTCAAATTTGTCTTGGGTTTAGACAATGTCCTCGATTTACCCAATTGGATTGAATACCCAAGATTGATGGCTGAAAACCAGTTCATCGCGATAGACCGTCAAGGTTCTGTGAGAAACTTCATTGCACAACACTATCCAGACCATCAACACCAATTTGAAACCATCGAACTCGATATCCCGATGTCATCTACCCTGTTTAGACAAGACCCTAAATCCTTTAAACACCTGATTGACGAACCGGTATACGATTATATCCAAAAGCACCATCTATACGGAGTGTGATTCTATGTATCATCAAGGCTTCCTTAAAATTGCGTTGGTTACCCCTAGTCTAGAAGTAGGGAACCCCGAATATAACGTTTCTGAAATCCTCAAAACCATTCAAACATTGGATGTTGGGGTTGCGTTATGTCCAGAATTATCGATCACAGGCTATGCTTGTGGTGATTTATTCTATCAAGACGCTCTCATCATGAACGCGAAAAGACAACTCAAACGTTTATTAGAAACCTCCACCTTTAAAGGTGTTTTGGTCGTTGGGTTACCCCTCGACATCGAAGGCGTTTTATATAACACAGCTGTGGTGATCCAAGGGCCTAAACTCTTGGGTATCATCCCTAAAAAGTACTTACCAAACACGTATGAATACTATGAAAAACGTTGGTTCAACTCTGGATTAGACATCCAAATCAAAGAGATTGAATTGTTGAATCAAGTCGTGCCATTTGGCGATTTGATTTTCGAAGATAACGATAAAAATATCCGCTTTGGTGTGGAAATTTGTCAAGACATGTGGACCAATTTCTCCCCAGGCAACGCCCTCGCTTTGAATGGCGCGAATATGATTTTGAACTTATCCGCTTCGAATGAATATCTAGACAAAGAAGCCTCAAGACGCATGGTCGTTGTTGAAAATTCACGACGTAATGCAGGGGCTTATGTGTATGTATCTTCTGGGATGATGGAATCCTCTTCGGATACCGTCTTTTCTGGACACAACATGGTCGCTGTCAATGGACAACTCCGAGATGAAAAATTCTTCAATACCCCGAAGACACAAGTCTTGTTGACCGAAGTGGATTTTGGTGAAATTCATTTTACAAGAAGACACGACACCAATTTAAAAGATGCGTTACATCGCGTCAAAATGGACATCACAAGAATCCCGGTTCATTTCGAAGATAACGACAACTTTGTTTTTTCAAAACCACTCAATGAGTTACCGTTCGTACCAAAACCAAAACAAGCCAAAAAAGCCTTTGAAGACATCAAGCGCATTCAAGTCCAAGCGCTTGCGAAAAGGTTGTTACATGTCAATATGCCAACCCTTGTGATTGGTGTTTCAGGCGGTTTAGACTCGACCTTGGCTTTACTCATCGCCCATGAAACCTATCTGTTTTTAGGGTGGGACCCTAAAGGTATTTTAGGGGTGACCATGCCTGGTTTAGGTACCTCTGATCGCACTAAAAATAATGCCGTTCAATTGATGGAAATTTTGGGGATTACCCATAGAGAAATCTCCATTGTAGAAGAAACCCACAAGCATTTTGAAATGATCAAACAAGACCAAAATCAAACCGATATTACCTATGAAAATACCCAAGCGAGAATTCGTACCATGACTTTGATGAACCTCGCTAATAAACACAACGGTATTGTTTTAGGTACCGGTGATTTATCGGAAATCGCCCTTGGTTTTATGACTTATAATGGCGACCAAATGAGCATGTATGGCATCAATGCAGGTTTACCAAAAACCTTGGTTAGATTCATGGTCGAAATGTATTCAAATGTTCATGAAAACTTGAAGGATATCTTGATGGATATTGTCTTCACCCCAGTTTCACCAGAGTTGATCAAAGACCAAAAAACCGAAGATATTTTGGGTAAATATATGATCAACGATTTCCTCCTTCACCGCTTGTTACGCTGTGGGGATGAACCCGAAAAAATGGCCTTTTTACTCAAACAAGTCTTTAAGGTCGACGATACCGAAGCGAACAAGAGAACACAGTATTTCTTGAACCGTTTTTACAACCAACAATTCAAACGTCAAGTCTTACCTGACGGTCCAAAAATTCTCGACATCACGCTCTCGCCACGAGGGGATTTTAGAATGCCGAGTGATATCAAAGTGGTGATTAAATGAAAGTGATTTTAGGTTTATCTGGTGGCGTCGACAGCAGTGTCGCTGCCATTAAATTATTGGAACAAGGCTATGAAGTCGAAGCCGTATTCATGCGAAACTGGGACTCTGCAGCCAACCAAGACGTCTATGGGAACCCCACCGTCAATGACGATATGTGTGCCCAAGAAGTCGATTATCAAGATGCGTTAAAAGTGGCCAATCAAATTGGCATTAAACTCCATAAAGTCGATTTTACCCAAGAATATTGGAATCAAGTATTTCAGTATTTTTTAGGCGAATACAACCGTGGTAGAACCCCAAATCCAGACATCTTATGCAACACGGAAATCAAATTCAAAGCGTTCTTGGATTATGCGAAAGGGTTGAAAGCCGATTACATCGCGATGGGTCATTATGCGAAAACCGAAGTGGTCGATGGTAAGGTATTGTTAAAGCGCGCTCATGACGATAACAAAGACCAAACCTACTTTTTATCACAGCTTACCGAAACTCAAATCGAACGGGCTTTATTCCCCCTTGGCGATATCGATAAACCGGAAGTGAGAGAGATTGCGAAAGCACACAACCTCGCGACTGCAGTGAAAAAAGATTCGACTGGGATTTGTTTCATTGGTGAACGTCAATTCAACCAGTTCTTAAGCAACTATCTCTATAAAAAACCAGGCAAAATGACCAAACTCGATGGGACATTTATCAAAGCCCATGATGGGTTGATGAATTACACCATCGGTCAACGTAAAGGCTTGGGCATTGGTGGTTTAAAAGATTATGATTTAGAACCTTGGTTTGTCGTCGGTAAAGATGTTTCAAACAACATCCTTTATGTCGAACAAGGCTTTCATCACCCTTATCTATATTCCAACCGTTGTATCGTCAAAGACGTAGTTTGGCGTTATGACAAAGCCTTAGAAGGTAGAACGTTCTCCGCTAAATTCAGATACCGTCAAAAAGATACAGATGTGTTTTTAAAATGGCTTGATGATACCACACTAGAAGTATCTTATCCAACCACCGTTCGTGCGGTGACCCCTGGCCAAGCATGCGCCATCTATGAAGGCGATGTCTGCGTGGCAGGTGGGTTCATCGACACGGTTTATATGAATGAAGAAAGAAGACACTATTGATGCGAAAAGCGTGGCTGCTCTTAGCCTTTTCACTCTTGGTGGGGTTAGGGATGAATTTAGCCCATCCCGTCACACCAGCCCATTTAAATACGATTGGCATTGATAAAGCCATGTTTGGTGTGATGTTCGCCAGCATGAACTTAGGTCAATTCATCTTCGCTCCTTTTTGGGGTAATTTAGGCGACCAAAAGAACCGCACTTGGGTCGCTTTTATTGGATTGGTTGGGTATGCTATATCTCAGTTTCTATTTGGGTATGTGACGAATGTCTATTTGGTCATTCTCGTTCGTTTTATGGCAGGGGTATTCGCCTGTGCGATTTTATCAAACGGATTAGCCCACATCTCAGTGAATAAAAATTTCGAGAATAACAAAGCTAAACTCATATCGTTATTCGTCGCCTTTAACGTCATGGGTGCGACCATCGGTTATTACATCGGTGGGTTTGTGGGTGATTTCTTTGTTGGTCAAGAATACGTGCTCATGTATACCCAAGGATTCTATAACCTAATCCTCGCAGGATTAACCATTACTTTCTTAAAGATGGATGAGGAAATCAAAATCGTTAAAAAACGCCAAAGTGCGATTGCACAGTTGGCACAAATTAAAAAACTATCCAAAGAGTTATTCCTTTTAATCATCATCATCGCGTTGGTTTCCATCTCACAAACCAACTTCTCAAAGTATCTGGATATGTACATTAAGGATTTACACTATAAACCATCCGTCAATGGGACTTTGGTATTTGTGACAGGGATTGTTACCCTCATCATGAGTTTCTTAGTCGTACCCCATTTGAATAAACGCTATAAAGAAACCAACACCATTTTGGTCGTGGTCATTTTACAAGCCATCTTTACGGCACTCACATTCAGCTTAAATCAAGATTTATTCCTTGTTTGGGGTTATACGTTCTTCATGGTTTATATTGCTGGTAAAGCCATCTATGAACCGACCATCGCGTCTCATTTATCGAAGTATACCGATGTATCCCCTGGGGTGCTCATGGGGTCACGTCAAAGTGCAATTTCATTGGGTGCGATCATTGGACCGTTGGTTGCAGGCATCATTTATGATGACATCGGGGTCTATTTATTCTTAATCCTGTCGGGTATTTTAGCCCTCAGTGCTGTATTGTTATTTATCTATAAAGAGCGGGTGAACATATGAGAACGTTAATCGGTAATGTCACCCACTATTTATTTAGAAACCAAGATAATGGGTATTCGATTGCGAAAGTGATCTTAGAAGATGAATCTGAAGTCATCATGACAGGCTATTTCCCTGAATTATCCAAAGAAGTGACCTACAGTTTTACTTGTGAAGAAACGACCCATCCAAAATATGGCATTCAGTATAAAGTCATCCAATTCGATAAAGCGGATGTGCAAAACAAAGAAGGCTTAATCGCATATCTTTCCTCTGATTTATTTAC
The DNA here is from genome assembly GCF_025742995.1 of Paracholeplasma manati. Classification (NCBI taxonomy): domain Bacteria; kingdom Bacillati; phylum Mycoplasmatota; class Mollicutes; order Acholeplasmatales; family Acholeplasmataceae; genus Paracholeplasma; species Paracholeplasma manati. The sequence continues at coordinate 215,880 of NZ_JAOVQM010000002.1, forward strand.
GGGGATTGGTCCGGTTAAAGCCCGTAAAATGGTCGAGTTATTTGGCGACCAAACCATCAAAAAGATTTTAGATGACAAATTGATTCTCATGCAAGTGGGTTTAAACCGTCTTCAAATCGAACGTTTTTATCAACAGCTGTATGACAACCAAGTGATAGAATCGACTTTAGTGAAGTTGTATGGCTATGGCTTATCTTCAAAGATGGCGATGAAACTATTCAACAAATACAAAGATGAAACCCTATCGGTTTTACAAAAGAACCCATACAAGTTGATTGAAGACATCGATGGCATTGGCTTTCAAAAAGCAGACGCCATCGCAGCCTTATTTTCCATTGAAAAAGACGATCCTAGACGCATTCAAGCAGCCATCCTGTATGGGATTAAAACATTCTCTTTTTCAAAAGGGGATACCTTCTTGTATGAAAACCAATTGGACTATATTTACCAAACCTTTTTACCAGATATTGACAACCGTAAAATCGATGTGGGACTCGAACAATTAATCGCACAAAATCATGTTTTACACAACGAAAACAAGTATTTCTTAAAACAAATCTTTGATACAGAACTATCGGTTTCTAACCACATCAAGCGATTGATGGTAGACAGAGAAGACCGTTCGAATGAAATTCATAACCTCATTGAACGCGCACAATTTGATTTGGGTATCGAATATACCGAAAAACAAAAAGCCGCGATTTTGTCGGCATTAGGATCATCCATTTCTGTCATTACTGGGGGTCCTGGTACAGGGAAAACCACCGTTATTTCAGGGATTTTATATGTGTATTCTAGACTCCATCAAATTGATTTGACCAAAGAGTCCGCCAGTGAAGATATCTTGTTGGTCGCTCCAACGGGGCGTGCATCTAGGCGGATGCAAGCTGTGATGAATGTCAAAGCGATGACCATTCACCGTGCATTGGGTTATAACTATGATGGCGTATTTTACTACAACGATAACATCCAACTCCCACAAGATTTAATCGTCATCGACGAAGCCTCGATGATCGATATTTTCCTCGCTGAAAATCTATTTAAATCCATCCCAGCACACACCCAAGTTATCATTGTTGGTGATGAAGACCAGTTGCCATCGGTTGGACCTGGCTATGTATTAGGCGATATTATCGCATCCAATCAAGTACCAGTGATTCGACTCAAAGAAATCCACCGTCAAGCTAAAAATTCAAACATCATTTCACTGGCTCAAGCGGTCAATGAACAACGGGTAGAAGATACCGATTTTGATTCAAAAGAAGACATCAAATTCATGAATTTAGAGTCGAGTAAAATCATCGATACCATTCGCTATACCGTGAAGGCAGCACTCGATTTGGGTTATGATCTTTACGAGGATATCCAAGTCTTAATCCCGATGTATAAAGGGCCTTTAGGTATTGACGCCGTCAATAAAGTTTTACAAGAATCTCTCATGGATTTTAAGAAAACCATCACCTATGGTGAAAAAGTCTTCACGATTGGTGATAAAGTCATTCAACTCGCCAATTCACCGGAAAAAGGCATCATGAATGGGGACATTGGGATCATTAAAGACATTTCAAAATCCAAAGACAATGAAGACATCATTTATATCTCATTCGATGACCATGTGATACCTTTCCAAAAAGGGGATTTAGAAGACCTAAATCACGCTTACGCGATTTCCATACATAAATCTCAAGGTAGTGAATATAAAGTCGTGATCATGCCTCTAGTACGTGCGTACATGCGTCTGTTAAGAAAAGAGCTGCTTTATACCGGTATCACGAGAACCAAAACCCATCTATCTCTACTAGGGGATTTAAGTCTCATTGAACAAGCGTCTAAAGTATTGAATGAAAAACGACAAACCCGTTTAGCCCATTACTTGAATGAATCGATTGAATCGGTTGAAGTAGAACTGTCACCTTATGATTTTTTAGAATAATCAGCAAAAACACCCATTCAAACGGGTGTTTTTTTAGTCTTAAATGCACATTACACATGTATTACAAAAAAATTAATAGTTTGTGATGCAAAGTATTTTTTTAAAAATAAGTATCATTGTATAATTTCGAGTAATGGTGAATATATCTAAAGATATCACCGGACGGGAGAAATGAACATGATAAAAAAAGTGTTCGGTTTGTTTGTCGCATTGAGCTTTGTTCTGATTTTGGCTGCCTGTGCTGAGCCATCAGCCATTCAAAAATCCTTTGAAGAACAAGCATTGGATTACAACATTCACTTAAAAGCTTTGATTCAATCAGGGTATTTAAGTACTGTGGACAGTTATCACCCATATACTATTCAAATAGAAAATGAAACAGAACCAAAAACGTACCAAGCAAGAAGACTCGTTTTTGCTTACACAGATGAACAGTATAATGACCTGTTTTTAGAACTAGGTATTAAAGAAAGGGACTTTTATTGTATCGCGGATTTTGATGCTTTCATGAAAAACACTATTTTGGATTCTGAAATCGATCAAAAATCCTTCCCTTTGAATTATCTTGGTATCGTAGATACACCTGCTCAAATTACGAATGTTCCAACCCTACATGGGGATTATTTCACTGTAGCGAGATATTCGGTTAATTATAATAGAAAGTTTAGCAGTGGCTCAATTTATGCCAACTTAGATATTTCTGATTTTTTAGATGAAAATGGTCTATTTACTCAAGATATGTATTTGGAACATATTTATGAAAAGTATACCATCGAGGAACTTGAGGAACTGCTTATTGAAAGAGCTGAAAGAACCATTAGTCTTATCGACCTCGTTAAATATAAATTCGGATATTATTATGTGCCAAGTGAAATATTCTGGCCAAGTGGTATTGAACTACCCGAAGCAGGTCCTAAGTGCAGTGTTTCTAAGTTGATTGAAGTCGAAAACAAGACCTCTGCTTTTTATGGGTTAGTTACTGGTGCATCCACGTTAACTGACCTTGCTGGAACCGAAAACTATACCACGTTCGCCCCATCTAACGATGAGTTAAAAGCCATTTTGGACAATAAGAATGGTCGTTTCACTAAAGATGAAGCAACCAGAGATAAAGAAGAATTCCTCCAAAATCATACCGTTCTCGGTAGTTACAGTTTCGCTGATTTACGAGATATGGCCCCTTATACATTAGAATCCTTATCGGGTAATAATCTCTATGTGGTTTCGGATGGTACGAGGGTATTTATCAATGGGTATGAGATTAAAGAGTCTGACATGGCGGCTACCAACGGATTTGTCCATGAATTGGATGGCGTTTTATATAGACCAGTGAGGTCCACAGATAAAAACTTAGTGGAAGTACTTGAAGCGAGTGATGAATTCTCTGTGTTATCCAGTCATTTATCCACGCTCAATTTAAGTCCGACATTGACAGAAGGTGATTACACAGTCATCGCGCCATCGAAAACCAGTTATGAAGCTTGGTTATCGTTAAGAGAATTGTCGATTGACAGTACTGCTGACCATGAGTTAATCACCAACACGTTATTATCACATGTGATACCAGGGTCGTACTCAGTGGATCAGCTCCTCAATATGACAAAATCATCACCAATATTATTTGAAACCTTGGCTGAGGGGGGAATGATCGAAATATCTCAAGACGCCTCCAAAGTACTCTATGCCAATGGTGTACCATTCTTATCAGACAGTTTATCCGCTTCTAATGGGTATGTTCATTCGATTGATAGCGTACTCGAACCAGAAGTATTATTAGACTTGTTCGAATTAATCACATCCTTAGAAGACTTATCGAGATTTGATGAATTACTCGATATTCTTGCACAAAATGCGATTTTCTTACCAGTCGATGATTATACATTATTCGCACCAACCAATGATGCGATATTGGATTGGATGATTGAAACCAACATCGATATTTATAGTCCGAATGCAGTCGATACAGTCTACGCATTCGTTCAGTCACACATGGCATCCGGTATTAATAGCCGTGCACAACTATCCAGTTTAAGTGCGAACGGTCCTACCGATGTGCCATCATTATTACCAAACGTCTCGATTACCATTTCACAAGACACTGAAGGCAATCTATACGCCAATGGTGTGATGGTTGTGAACTCTTATGAAGCGTTGAATGGTGTCATTCATACCGTGAATACCGTCTTATTACCAGACGAACCCAATACCCTATTATCGGTATTAACCGATTTAGGTCAGTTTTCAATCTTCCTTCAATTGATGGAGGGAGCTGGTTTACAAAGTTACTTAACAACGGTTGAAGGCACCTATACGGTATTCGCACCAACCAACCCTGCGTTTGAAGCGTTAATGGCTGAACTTCAAATCGATGTGGCCGGCTTAAGTGCATTACCAGGGTTAGAGGGTATTCTTCAGTATCATATCGTTGAAGGTACTTTAACAAGAACTGACTTGAACACCCGTTTTGATAATGACAACACCTTGCTTACAACCTTATTAATGAATCGTGACCTGTTGTTATCTAAAAACTTAGATGATCAACTCACGGTGAATGACATCGTATTGTTGCCAAACGATGGTCCTGCAGACAATGGGTATGTATTTGGTATCGGTGCTGTATTGATGCCTGAACCATCTGAAGAAGAACCTGTCATGGGCAATATCATCGATGTCCTCAATGAAGGTGGCGTCTTTACCACTTTAGTTGCAGCCCTTGAAACCACAGGTCTTGACCTCTTGTTGGTGGGTACTGAACCGTACACAGTATTCGCACCACTCGATGGGTATTTCATGGTCAAAATGATTCAAGATGAAATCACCTTAGAAACCTTACTGGCTGACCCAGGTCTATTGGAATTTTTAAGATCCCATATCGTTTTGGGTTCATGGGATGCTGATAGTCTGAAGGCTTTAGTACTCAGTGGCCAAAATATCATATCGACATTGAATGGGAACTTACTAACGATTTCTGAAACCGATGGTTACTTATTCATCAATGGTAAAGACATCATCGTACCGAATATGCTCGCGACCAATGGTGTGGTTCACTCCATGGCGGGATTCTTAGTGGATTTATAGTAAATAAAAGTCTAAACTCAAAATATTGGGTTTAGACTTTTTTCTTTATATTTTCTTAACTTTTAAACGTTGAAAGTTTTCAATCAATCGCTTGGTTTCTTCAGTGGTTAACACACGGCCATATGAAATGATGACATTGTCCACAATTAAACCTGGGGTTCTAAGTAAACCCGATTGAGCGATAGACTTCATGTCAGTAACATAAAGCACTTGTGCATCCAACCCCATTTCAGAAACCGCTCTTACGACGTTTTCGTGAAGCTTCTTACAATTTACACAACCTGAACCTAATACCTTGATTTCCATGTTTAAATCCTCCTAAATGAATAAATAGCCAAATGCGTTAAACAAATAACCGACCAACAATATACCCACAGTAACAATCCCTACAAACGTCACGAGTAATTTGGTTTTTACCACTTTTTTCAACATCACGATGGATGGTAATGATAAAGCGGTGACCGCCATCATAAACGATAAAACCGTGCCTAACCCAACGCCTTTTAAGATCAAAGCCTCGGCGATTGGTAGTGTACCAAAGATATCGGCGTACATTGGGATCCCAACAAGGGTAGCGAGAACCACAGAGAATGGGTTATCTTGACCCAACACCATCTCAATCAAAGCTTGTGGGATATAACCGTGAATGATCGCGCCGATACCGACGCCAATCAAAACATATAACCAAACTTTATGAATCACTTCTTTGACTTGTGCAATCCCGTAGTTCACACGGTCTTTTTTCGTCATTTCCATCGGTTCACCCAAATCGGTCATCATCATTGGACTGGGTTCTTTAACGAAATCTTCCACGTATTGATCCATTTTGAAGAGACTGATCAAAGTACCACCGATGATCGCGATGATTAAGCCAGTCACGACATAGGCTAAAGCGACCCACCCATTGAAGATGGTTGCGAGAAGTAGAATCGAAGCGAGGTCAACCAGTGGCGATGAAATTAGGAATGAAAAGGTGACCCCAATTGGTAAACCCGCTTTGGTGAACCCAATAAAAATCGGAATGGATGAACAAGAACAAAATGGGGTAACAGTACCTAATAACGCACCAATCGTATTCGCCCATATACCCTTAAATTTGCCTAAGATAGCTTGTGTTTTCTCAGGTGTGAAATACGACTGGATATAACTCGATATAAAGATTAAAATCGATAATAGAATAAAAATCTTAATCACATCATAGAAGAAGAACACCAACCCATGAAACAGTGGTGAATCTGCTTCTACGCCAAGTGATTGAAATAACCATTCGAAAAACTGACTTAACCAAGTCATTTTCAGAAACATGTCTGAAAACCAAGACCATATATTCATATAAAAATCCTCACATAGATAATCATCTATACATCATTATATAACAAAAAAAGGCGTTTTGTATACGCCTTTTTGGTTTATTCTAATTGATTTGAAACATGTGCTGCTAAGAAAGAACCTAAGAGTGGGAACAAAATGAATACCCATACTTGTTCTAAAGCAACCCCACCTTGGAATAATGCAGGGGATAAACTTCTCGCTGGGTTGACACCAACACCGGTTAAGTCAAAACCAAATAAAATAATCGCGATTAAGGATAAACCGATGACCAATCCCGCAAATGGTTGTGTCTTCTCGGATTTGGTAACCCCTAAGATGACCAACATGAAGAAGAAGGTCAATAGCAGTTCAACCAAACCACCAAATAACAATTCTACGAAACCATCTTGTGGTAGTGCTGCCGATACGGTATTCGCGCCGAGTGCAGCGTTAGAACCTAAGAATACAACCAATAGCCCTGAAGCGAGGACTGCACCTAAAACTTGACCGAGTACGTAAACCCCAAGTTCTAGCGCGGATAATTTTTTCTTTAAGAACATCGTGAATGTGACGGCTGGATTGAAATGACCACCAGACATATGACCCACTGCGAACGCCATTAAAACCACGGTTAAACCGAAAGTTAAGGCTGTTAACAAGCGATCACCACCAGACATCACTGCGACGCCTGTACCAAACAACACGAGTACGAATGTACCCAAAAATTCTGCTAAACCTTTTTTAAAATTAATAGACATGATGATGTACCTCCATCGATTATTGTATCACTTGAGGTATCATAGGTGAAGTGAAGTGACTTCACAAATGGCGGGTATTGTAAAAATAGAATATATTTTCTATAATAAAGATAGATTTGGAGATGAGAAGATGTTGATTTAGTCTATGCATTACCGTATAACACCTTTTTTTGTGTTACAGGTAAGGGTAGACGCTACAATCAACCTCTTTTTTTGCGTTATCCTTACAAATAAAAGTGATAAGGAGAAAACAATATATGATCACATTTAAATTCTATGAAGACAACGATTTTTACACATTAGAACAATTCATCCTCAATAGCTATAACTACGACGTACCAGCTTGGGGATTATCCAGACATGAATTCTGTCGAGCATTACACCCGGATTTTAAACATGCCCACAAAGCGTGGACCGAATCCATGGGCGTATTTTTAGAGGATGGCAACATCATTTCAGCCGTCATTTCTGAAGGTTGTTACGATGGAGATGCCTTCTTTCTATTCGATTCAAAAGCACGTGGTGAAGACGTTAACCTGCTCAAACGCATGATCAAATTCGCAATCACCCATTTGTACGCCATCGAATCCGATGACATTCAAAGAACCCTTCATTTATATGTACCTAATTGGCATACCACACTGAAAGACTTGGTGCTTACCATGGGCTTTACAAAAGAAGATTATGAAGAAACCTCGATGCACATCGACATTAAAGAACAACCATTTGAAGTGAAACTACCTGAAGGGTATCACTTCAACACAACCCCTGTACCCGCCTTCTATTTATCCAATACCCATCGTCACGCGTTTGGGTATGGTTTACCACACGCTGAACAGGGGTCCACGGCTTTTTCAAAACTACGTACGATGAAGCATTATGACCCATCCTTAGAAGTGGTGGTGTTAGATCCTGAAGATAGACCTGTCGCTTTTGGTATCGGTTGGGTAGATGAAACGATGCCATACGCGGAACTTGAACCATTGGCTGTGGTTTGGTGGGAACGCCGTAAAGGCTTTGGTAAAGCGGTGATTTATGAATTATGTAACCGAATCAAAGCCAAATACCCACACGTTTCAAGCATGACTGGTGGCGATCAACCATTTTATAAAGCCATTGGGTTTTATCCAAAATCCAAAACCCCAAGGTATCAATTTCAAATGAAAATCTATAAGTCTTGGGATGAACGTTCTAAAAACGAACAATATCGATTTTAATGAAAAAACAGGTAAGGCAATTAAACCGCCCTACCTGTTTTATTTAAATAGTTTTTTCATGGGGTTGATATAACCACCCGAAACATTCGATATTTCATTAGAAACAATCATCGCTTTCGGATGAATCAATTTAATGCCTTGAACGACTTTTGAAGCGTCTCTACGGTTCGCATAGATCATGAGTACGGATTTTTCATCGTCTTTACCCATCGCTTCTAATGAAGTCACACCAAAGCCAGCTTCACGTAAGTGGGCACAAATATCGGTTGCGAGTGCTTTCGATGTAATGGTTTGAATGAGGACTTTCCCAAACGCGAGTTTTTGTTCGATGAGTGATCCAACATAAACCCCAGCTGCGAAACCAAAACTATAAGCCACACCTTTCATAGGGGACTCTGTGATGCCATTGATGACAGAACTTGCGATAAAGACCCACAGGAAGATTTCAACAATCGCTAAAGACGTACCGATTTTACGATACCCTTTCGAGATTAAAATGATTCTCATGGTTCCAATCGAGACTTCTACAATCTTCGCTAAAAAGATAAATAATAATTCATAAAACGGGGTTACCGTTAAGATTTCAAGGATGTTTTGCCACATACAATCACCACCTCAATCATTCTATCATATCTGTGCTAAAAATGTACTTAAAAAGTGTGTTATGAAACCACTTTTTTAAGGGCTAAAATCTCATCTTCAGTCAGGGGTCTAAAGGTGCCTTTTTTGAGGTTTTCATCCAGTTTAATTGGACCAAATGAAACCCGTTTTAAATACGTTACAGTCATATCTAATACCATGAACATGCGTTTGACTTGATGGTATTTTCCCTCTTTGATGGTCAATAAAGCGGTATGTTCTGACAACAGTTCAATGTGGCTTGGCATACAAAGATAACCATCTTCTAAAGTGACACCCGTTTCAAATAAAGACGTATAAATGGCTTTATAATCACCACTAAATTCAACGTAATAGGTTTTATCGACATGATATCTTGGCGATAATAATTGATGGGCTAGTAAACCATCATTGGTGATGATGAGTAACCCTTCTGTATCCAAATCCAATCGCCCCACTGGGAAGGTTTGAAGATGGTCATACCCATGGATTAAATCTTTAGTCGTTTTATGCATGGGGTCGTAATTCGATGAAATCACACCTGCTGGTTTATGTAACATCAAATAGACGTGTTTGGTATAATTAGAAACCGCACCAGCGACGATGATTTCATCATTGGTTTCATCGATTTTTTGATCGTCTTTTTTAATGACCACCCCATTGACTTCAACCAACCCTTTGGAGATGATTCTTTTAACTTCACTGCGTGTACCATAGCCTGCATGGGCTAAGTATTTATCTAGTCTCATCATAATGTTTTGTACCTCTGGTAGATTCGATAAGCTACCCCTAATGGGTTTAATAAAGATTCATCGATGGGTAGTAAGTACCAGTTTACATCATCGACTTCCGATGACAACTTGAAGGGTGCTTTCTTGACTTTGGATATATAACACAAGAAGAGGGTATCTAAACGCTCATGATAAAACGATTCTAGGTAGGTCAGTTCATCAACTGTTTGACCAATCTCTTCGTAAACTTCCCGTTTCACCGTGTTTTCTGCCGATTCACCTGGTTTATAATAACCGGCAACAAAAACCAAGTGTTGTTTTGAAACATAGTCTTGTTTAAGTAAAGCGACTTCGTTATATTCATTGATCACCATGGTGAGGATGCATACAGGACTATGTTCAAAAATGGGCTTGTGACAGCCTTCACAAAAGGGGACTAAGCCTTCATCGCCAATTTCTTTGGTATGGAGTAATTGACCACAATGTGGACAGTAAATAGATTTCATAGGTTAACCTCGCGATTCTATTGTATCAAAGTTTGTGTCCTATTTTATAAAAATAGATGTCTTGTGGTGAAAAACCGATAATTTATTGTAAAAATATTAAATTTCCCTTATAATGATGATTGTTAGGACTTAGAAAACGGGGAAATTTAAGTGTATAAAAATATTTATGAAAGACTCTTTGAAGAGTCAAGTTTAGGATTTGTTCATAACAAAATGATTTTTGATGAACAGCACCGTGCCATTGATTTTATCATCTTAAATGTCAATCAAGCATATCTCGATCAAATGAACGCGACACGTGAACAACTGGTTGGTAAACGTGTCAGTCTATTCTCTTCAGAAACCAATACCCATTTAGGCAATTGGATTCAATCGTATGAAAAAGTGTTTACGACCGATGAAACAGTCGAATTTATTCAATACTCATCGCTCTTACGCAAAACTTATTTCGTCAAAGCGTTTAAGATCAGTGACGATGAGTTTGTCGCGAGTATCGATTTATACGATTCATACAAACAAACGTATGAAAGCGCGAAGATGGAACAAAACCTCATCTTAAATGCGATCGCAGAAGGGATCATCGTTGTTTCAAATGACTATCTCATCACACACATCAATTCGAGTGCCAATCACATCTTAGGACACGACAATGATTTGTCCTTATTGGGTAAAGATATCTTTGAGGTATTATTTCAAGATGCTCAAGCATCTAAACGAACGCAATTTAAAGATGTTGTTCCCTATTTACCACTATACAATCGGGTGACACAACTGCGTAAAAACGATGGTACTTGGCTCGATGTCTCCTTGTCCATTCTACCTAAAGCTGGTAGAAATTCAGAGATTGGTTTTGTCATTTCGTTTCAAGACATCTCTCAGCTACAAGGTTTAAAGCGAGACTTACAACAAAGTGAACATACCAAACAAATTCTAGTAGACCATTTACCCGGCATGATTTATCGTTGTAAGATGGATGAAAACTGGACGATGACTTTCATCAGTGAAGGGATTAAAACCCTCACAGGGTATGACGTCAATGAAGTCATCGATAACAATATCATCGCATTTAACGACATCATTCATCCCAATTATCGTGAGCTTTTACAAGATACCTGGCAAGAAATCATTGACCAAAAATCCATATTTGAAAAAGAATACATGATCATTACCAAAGAAGGCAAAAATAAATGGGTTTATGAACAAGGCAAACCCATCTATGATGAAACTGGAAACGTGATTGCTTTAGAGGGGATCATCATCGATTTAAATAAGCGTCGTGAACGCGATTTAGAAATCGAACACATGATATACCATGACCAGTTGACGGGTCTCAAAAATCGTCTCTATTTTGATGAAACATTGACGTCATTAGACGATGAACAAGCTTATCCATTTGGTGTTTTAATCGCGAACATCGATAACATGAAAATGATCAATGACAACTTTGGTCGAACTGCCGGTGACCAAGTCATCTTGGATTTCGCGGGTATTTTACGTGCTTATGAAAAGAAGAACTTCATCGTAGCCAGAACTGGTGGGGATGAGTTTTCGATCATCCTCAAAAACACACCAAGCCTTGAAACCTATGAAATCATGCTTGAGATTCAAGACAAAGCGAAAACATTTACCTATGATGGACCCAACGGATTACAGTATCAAATGACCGTATCTTGTGGCTATGAAACCAAGCTCGACCATGAATCGTCTATCAAAGACATCATCCGTAGTGCGGAAGACTTCATGCATAGACGTAAGTTACTTGCCCATAGCCGCTCCAATCGTGACTCTTTGTCATCGATTAAAGCGACGATGGTTGCGAACTCACAAGAAACTCAAGATCACATGGAACGCATGGGGGAAATCGCCCTTAAAGTTGGTGTGAAATTAGGCTTAAAACAAACCACGATGGATGACCTTTATTTACTCGCGATGTTACACGACATCGGTAAAATTGGGGTACCATTCCATATCATTAATAAACCAGGCCCACTCACCGATGACGAGTGGGAAGTCATGAAAAAACACCCACTCATTGGGTATCAAATCGCCATATCATCGGTCGATTTAAAACCGATTGCAGAAGGGATTTTGAATCACCACGAACGTTACGATGGTAAAGGTTATCCAAACCAAGTCAAAGGTAGAGACATTCCGCTAATAGCGCGAATTGTGTCGATCATTGACGCGTATGATGCCATTACCCAAGACCGCCCATATCGACCTAAAAAATCACATGAAGCGGCGATTGAAGAAATTAAAAAACATGCAGGGACTCAGTTTGACCCTGATATTGTAGATATATTTGTCAAAGTGTTTGAATAGGAGAACCCCTTATGGATGGTTTGTTAAAACGAATTAAAGTTTTTCTAATCACATTCATAACCCTCCTATCGCTTTTAACCATTTTTGGTATATATAGTCCGCTTTCACAGACCATTGAAAAAGAAAAACGTATGAACTTCATCACCGCAGCAGAAATCTACCGTGATTCCGTTCAATCGTTTATCACCATTTCATTGCAGGATGCGAATATCATCGCATCTAACTACGATACCAAACAAATGATGAAAGGCTATTGGGAAGGTAACATCTCACAAGCAGATATCACTGCTTATTTTACTGCGTCCTTTCCTACAAACATGGCTTTATTTGATTATGTGGTATACGCAGAAATCGGAACGAATAACTTTCCATTATCCACTTATGGTAGTCCGGTAGAAACCTACACCTATCAAGACATCATTTTTGACTTTTATGATCATGAACTCATCCCATTAGATACTGGCTACGTGCTTCGTGTGACCTATCCAGTCACCATGAATTTCACCAATGTCGGATATTTGATGATCTATTTTGATTTATCCAGTGCGGTGTTGTCCAGTGATAACATCACCCTAAACTTATACAAAAATGACTCATTTATACAATCAGTGTACGCAGAAGGGAAAAGACTAGAGGTTGATGGTGAAATCATCTATGTCCATGATGAACATGTCGACTATGTGGGTGCGTTCAACGGGAATCAAATATTTTATGTCATTTCCATGACCAATGCCGATTTGTATGGTAACACCAACTCAATCGTTAAATACGCCATCCTCGGTTTGATGCTCGTTATATTTCTAGCGTTCATTGTGTTTAACACTTCCGTTTATCAAAAAGCTGGTTCAATCATCCAAGAAACCAACCTTTTAAAGGATGAAATCACGCAAATCGCGGATATAGACTCATTGACTGGTGCTTTTTCAAGAAGTTACTTTGACCGTTACGCAGCGGCGTTTGAACAACGCTATGCAGATGGCTGGGTAGCCAGCCTCATCATGATTGACTTTGATAACCTCAAAGCCATCAATGACACCTATGGTCACTTAGCTGGCGATACCGTTTTACAAAATATCTCTAAACTCATTCAAGAATCTTTACGTGCCAATGACTTGTTCTTTAGATTTGGTGGCGATGAATTTGTCGTCATTTTAGAAGACTGTGAACGTGAACTCGCCGAGAAGATTGCGAAAAGACTGAATGTAGAAATCCAAAAAGCTTCGGAATCCTTACCCTATGTCGTATCCATTTCCTATGGTATTTCCATGCTCTCACATGACAGCAATCTTAAAAAAGTCATTCATGAAGCGGATGTCCAAATGTATTTAGACAAAAAACAAAAAAATCAAAAAGATTATGACTTATTCGACGTTTAGACCTAACAATCTAAACGTTTTGTTTTATAATAAAGGTAAGGGAGATGAAATCATGAAAAAATATGAAAAATGGATTTATCTTGGACTTTATGTCATCACATCTTTAATTTATCTACAACTCTTAATTGGCTTTTTCCGTTATGAAGATGCCTCAGGCATTGTATTATTCTTACTCACCATGATTTTATTCAATATCTTATATGGGGTATATTCATTCAAAGTGAAAACCAACCCGATGGCTTTGTTATTATCCATATTTTACTTCATTTGGTTTTCAGTGGTATTCTTTAATATTCAAACCGAAGGGTTCGTCATTTTACCAAGATACGACATTTATTATCTATGGATCGATGGCACGTATTTCCCTGCGAAACTAGAAGCCTTAAATGCGTATTTCGAAACCGTACTCGCGGTATCGGTTTATGCCATTCCGCTATTACTATTACTCAATATGGAACTGTTCAATAAAATCAAGAAAGGATAATATACCCATGGATGATCAAGCTATAGTATTACAAGTCTTAGAAAATGCCGGTGTACCACTCTCACAAAAAGAAATCGAAGCCCAGTCGGGTTTAGATCCTAAAGTCGTTGATAAAGCGATGAAGGCTCTTAAAAAAGATGAGAAGATTGTCTCTAAAATCCGTTGTAAATGGGAACCAAACCATTAATATGAATATCCCATTTGGGATATTTTTTCTAGGAGGAAATGCATGGAACCACAGGTAAAAGCCTTATTTAATGAATCGATGCTAGAGGTTGCGAAAACACTGTATCCAATGGATGAAGGGTCACTCAAACTATTGGGTGGATTTGAATCCTTTGTGTATGAATATACGCTCAACCAACAACGGTATATTTTAAAGTTCACACATAGTTCGCACCGTACCAGAGATCAAATCGATTCAGAGTTTGATTTTGTGAATCATTTATATCAACAGGGGGCACGGGTTTCTAAACCTGTCACCACTCGTCACGGCAACTATACGCATAGAATCCCTGCGGATATGGGTTATTTCACGTTGTCTTCAACCGAAAAAGCAGCAGGTATTCGAACCAAAGACTTACTGACTAACCCAACATTGATCGACAACTATGGTCAAACCATCGGGGCTTTTCATCGTTCGACCATGACTTATCAACCAAGTTTCAACATCGATCGACGATTCACCTGGTATGACGATTCATTGATTTTGGATGCGAGAAAGTATTTAGATGATACCGATTTATTTATATTGGGTGAACTGAATTCAGTCATCGAAGCGATCAAACAAATCCCGATGTCTTTAGACAATTACGGATTGATTCATACCGACATCCATGCCGGTAACTTTTTAGTCGATCAAGATCAAAATCTAACCGTGTTTGATTTTGATGATTGTGCCTATTTTTATTTCTTAAGTGATATCGCCATCGCGATCTTTTATACCGTCTTTTTCAATCCAAACCGTCATGAGGTTGCTAAACCTTTCATCAAAGCGTTGTTAAAAGGCTATATGAAACAACACACCTTAAAAAAATCCGATTTTTTACGAATCGAATTATTCTTTAAGCTAAGAACCCTCATTTTATATCTCGCACTCAAACGCAGTACTCAACCAACAGATCCTTTCACACAAAAATACAACAGCATTTACTTAGAAGACCTCAAACAGCACAAACCGTTTCTCAACCTAGATTACGATATGCTTTATGAAGAAGTTCAAAAAGAATCGATGGTATAATAATCAAGAAAGAGGTACACTATGGAACACATCAGAGGCGTCAATTTAGGTGGTTGGTTCGTCTTAGAATCTTGGATGAGACCAGCGTTATTCGAAGGATTAACCGGTCCGGATGAAACCCACTTTATGCAAAACCATAAAGATCCCCATCAAGCACTTGACAACCATTATCAAACCTTCATCACAGAAGCCGATTTCCAGTACCTTAAAGCACACAACATCACACAGGTAAGGCTACCTGTGCCATGGTGGTTTTTAGGTACCGATTTGTATCACCGTTCGAAAGAACACATCGATCGTGCGTTTGAATACGCCAATCGTTATGGGATTCAAATACTACTCGATTTACATACCGCACCTGGTTGTCAAAATGGCTTTGATAACGGTGGAATCACCGGTGTCATCGATTGGCCAAAAGACAAGAAAAATATCGATCAAACGATTGAAGTATTGAAATCGTTGGTGAGCCTTTATCATGAAAACAACGCCTTTGTTGGGATCGAAGTTTTAAATGAACCACACAGTTCAATCGATATTGATATCATCTTAGATTTCTATGAAAGAAGTTACCAAGAGATTCGAAAGATCACTCAAAAGCTTATTGTTTTCCATGACGCCTTTAGACCTAAGTTAGGTGTTTGGAAAACCTTCTTCAAAAACAAGGACAATGTCGCTTTTGACTTACACTTATACCACTGTTTTGATGAACGAATCGTCAACGGTGGCGAACTCAATCACCTTAAAGTGGTGATCGAAGAACGGCACCAAATGATTCAAAACCTCTCTAAGTTTGTCAGAGTCATTGTAGGCGAATGGTCGTTGGGTTTGAGAGAATCCAAGATGGATTTTAAGGATCCATTTTCCCATGACTTATTTGTCAGACTGTTAGCGGATTTACAACTGTATGTGTATAATCAAGCCTTTGGGTTCTATTTTTGGAACTACAAAATTGACCGTGAATCCCATTTGAATTGGGACATGAGACGCATGATTGATGCCGATTTATTACCTAAAAACTATTAAACCGAGGAGAAACCCATGAAAGCACTGTTTCATATCGACGAAAGACACAAATGGCCATTATTATCGATGAATATCAAAAACTTATTACAAATGAGCCCAGTGATGAATATCGCTGTGGTCATCAATTCAGAAGCGGTTGAACTATTCATTAAATCTACTGTGAAGCTTGAACCTAATGTGAAATACTACTTATGTGAGAACTCTATAAAGACGAGAAATCTCAATCCAAACGATGTTTTACCAGGTACTGAAATCGTGAAGAGTGGTGTCTATCAGATTGTCTTATTACAAAATCAAGGTTATGCTTATATAAAACCGTAAATTGATACGGTTTTTTTCTTTTCTTAATGTTATAATTGAATTAATGACGAGGTTAATCGAATGAAGAAAATATATATAATTTTATTTTTAATGATCATCACTTTGAGTGGTTGTCAAAATAACGGTACCATCGTAAGGTATTCAGATGATTTATCCATCAAACAGGATGGCATCATTTATTTGGTGGATAGTTTCTATGAGAATGGTTCTAATCTGACTTTTAGAATATCCATTGAGAATACCACCGATGAGTCACAAATCTTAAAACTCGAAGACTTATTCATCACTCGGTTATCCAACGAAGTAGGATATCCTGTGAATTGTCGTATCTTCGACAATGAAGTCACAGTTTCATCAAAATCGAAACAAAACTTATCGTGTGTGGTTGTATTACCAACATCGATTGAAGATGAACACTACAAATTAACATTTAACCAGTTTGTTTTTAACTTGTTTGAGAAGAAATAGAGGAAAATATGGATAAAAAAAGAATTTTGGAAATTATTGATATTCTGTCACATTCTATAAAAGAAAAGGATAACTACCTTGTTGACGAGTTAAAGGGTCTTATTTTTGATGAAAAACTACCGAAATATTTAACTATGATAGATCAAGTTTCTATCGATCTAGACTATGAAAAAGAGTTTTCTTTGTATTTGAAGCAAGAACGCCTAATTAAAGAAGTAAGTGTTGAAAAGTATTATGACTCTTTAAATAAAGTGAAAGAAATACTCGAATACAGTTATAACATTACAATACCTTTTAACCTATACACAGTTTCAGATCATAATTGGTTCACAAACATGATCATTGATTTTGAAAGTAATCAAAAGAATATAAACCTAAACTTAAAATGGCATCACATACTTTCTGCAGCATATAATAATTATAAGTATTTCTTGAAGATAAAAAATCGTACCTTCAAGAAAGTTATGTTGAATTCTAAAACTATTTTTTATTGTGATGTGGCTAACAAAAAGATCTGTAGAAAACCATCAAAATCAAACTTAAAAAAAGTTGGATCTGATAATAGTCTATATTTTGGAATTAAAGATGAAAGTATAATGTACGACTTGATTAAAAATATCCTTAATGTTGATGATAATGAATTTAATCGTAAATTTAAAATGAAAGCATATAACCAGATTATTGATGTAGAAACTAACCTCAATAAACAAAATCAAGTACAAGTTAAAATAATCGGTGATGGAAAAATGGCTTATATTTTTGACTTATATCAAATTAAACAAATGAATCAGATCAACCCTGATAACATATTTTTTTGTATTGACTTTAAAAATAACGAAATTACAGTTATATATGAGAGTGAAATCAATGCATAAACTAAAACTAGCAACTGTTTTCAGTGGAATTGGGTCAGTAGAACACGCATTAATAAAACAAAGCATACCATTTGAAACTGTTTTCGCTTGTGACTCAGGCGAAAGATATTTAAATCAAACTGAAAGTGAGATAAAAGACGATATCCATCTTAATCAAATTAGAGACGTCAAAAAGCATATTAATAACCTGTATAACAAAGAAAGAAAACCTAATTATGTACGTGAAACATATTTTGCCAACTATGACATTGATGATAGTAGATGGTACGATGACATTCGATTCATTGATGGTAACAAATACATAAATCAAGTTGATTTATTTGTAGGTGGGAGCCCTTGTCAAAGTTTCTCAATTATGGGAAAAAGAGCCGGTTTAGATGATACAAGAGGTACACTTTTCTATCATTTCGCACGTCTTGTAAATGAAATCAAACCCGAAGTGTTCATTTTTGAGAATGTACCAGGTATGCTAACGCATGATTATGGGAACACTTGGGATGTAATTAAAGGAGTATTTAAGCAACTGGACTACAATATTAAGTTTGAAGTTATGGATGCGATAGATTTCGGTATTCCTCAAAGGAGAAAAAGACTATTTGTTGTGGGATTTAGAGATAAATCAATAGAATTCGAGTTTCCGAAAGGTCAACAAAATTTTGAACCAATAACAACATTTTTGGAAGAAAACAATGAAATTGAATCCCATTTCTATTTAGGAAAAAAAGGATTTGAATTTGTAACAAATCCAAAATATAAAAATAGAGCTAAAATTCTAGGTGATACTATTAGAACACAAAAAGCAAATCAACAGTTTAATTGGAATGGTGATTTTGTTTTTGTACCTACTGCATCAATTACGAATGACCAAGTTAAAAGAAGAGCATATGAAGGTATTTACAATAATCAACATGGATACATTAGACAACTCACCAATAGAGAATGTTTGAACCTTATGGGATACAGCTCAAATTTTAAAATTGTCGTTCCCAAAATGCAAGCATATAGACAAGCTGGTAATTCTATTGTAGTCAATGTAATGGAAGCATTAATTAATGAAATTATGAAAGTGATGAAATAATGAAAAAGATTAAAGTTGCAACAGTATTTAGTGGTATTGGTGCATTTGAATTTGCACTTAAACGATTGAAAATCCCAAATGAAATCATATTTGCTTGCGATAATGGTGGAAGAATCATTGATTATGATTATGATAAGGAAATACAAATTGTTAAATCACTTAAAAATCCGTTAGAAAAGAAAAAGTATGTAGACGAATTATATAAATCTAATACTAGGAGACATAACTTCGTGAAAGACTCGTTTTTAGCTAACTACTCCATGGATGAAAATAAATTTTACGAAGATATACGTTTACTGGATGGTAATGATTTTACTGATCAGGTCGACATTCTAGTTGGAGGTAGTCCATGTCAAAGTTTTTCCTCAGTAGGATATAAAAAAGGACTGGAAGATGCACGTGGGACACTGTTTTTCGACTTTATAAGACTCATTAATGAGATAAAACCTCGCATTTTTATTTATGAAAATGTAAGAGGTATAAAAAACCACGATCACGGAAATACATGGGAAATAATGTCTGGTTTATTTAAAGACACAGGGTATAAAATAACTTCTAAATTACTTAATGCCAAAGATTTTGGTGTTCCACAAAATAGGGCAAGAATGTTTGTAATAGGAATTAAGGATCAAAATGATTTCAGTCTAGATAATATTAATATAGATTTGAAATATAAAATGCAAGATTTTCTAATAGATCACTGCTCTTTCGGGAATTTTACATATGATAAATCCGGAGAGTTAGTTATTCATAATAACCCAGGTGAAATAGGATCCCGTTATTATTTATCGGAGAAAATAAAAAAATATGTTTTAAAATCAGGTACGAAAAGTTTTTATCAAAAACCTGTGATTAATAAAGAAATCGCTAGAACAATTTTATCAACTATGGGAAATTGTCATAGAGCTGGTATAGATAATTATGTAGATCACGATGGCCAAATTCGAATGTTATCGGAACGAGAAGCTCTAAGATTAATGGGTTTTACTGATGATTTTCGAGTCGTTGTATCAGTTGCTCAAATGTACAAACAAGCGGGAAATTCGATAGTGGTTGATGTACTAATCGGTATTGTTAGAGAATTATTTAATCAAAATATTCTATAGAATTTTTGGGAGAGAAAAATATGGATATTAGCAATATAAAGTATGCTAAAATTCGAGATTGGATTAAACAATCACGAAAAAGAGGTTTAAGCTGGGATAAAATAGAATTGCTTAATCAATCTTCAATTGAAGAATTTTTATCTAAACTAAATGTTAATAAAATTGAACAATATTGGGACATTGATATTGAAACATGGCATCTAATCGTTAATGACGAGAAAATTGCGGAAATGGAAAGCTTAACAGCTGAGATCATTGGAGTCCCAACCATAGTAGCAGAAGATCCGCAAAATTACTTAGATTTACCTTTATCAAATGATGAAAATAGTCTATGGAATTTGTATTCAAACAAGCTTAGAGAAAAAAAGTTTAAAGAAAGAACAATTCGAAATATTGAAGAATCATCTAGAAGTATTTTAGTACAATTAAAGGATAAAACCGAAGAAGATAGACCAGTAAAAGGTTTAGTAGTAGGTAATGTTCAATCAGGTAAAACTGCTAACATGGCTGCATTGATCGCTATGGCAGCTGATATTGGATTTAACTTTTTTGTTGTTTTATCAGGCACGATTGATAAACTTAGAGAGCAAACACAGGATAGATTGTATGGGGATTTGGATCTCAATAGTAATCTTCAAATTCAACTTTTAACAAATTTATCGAGTAAGACAGCATCGCCTTTCCGTTTACAAGACCTAAAGTTTGAAAAAAAATCAAAAAAGAGATATCTATATGTTTGTCTAAAAAACCAAGCAGTTTTAAAAAACCTAAATCAATGGATAAATAAGGATCAATTAAGTAAAGAAGGCATAAAATTGCTAGTTATTGATGATGAAGCTGATCAGGCAGGTATTAATACATTAGATATTGATAGTGATGAAAGAACGAAAATCAATAAATTGATTATTGACCTTGTAGCAAATCGTAACTATAAAAGTGAAAAGCAACCTAAAAGCTTTGGTGCAGTAAACTATATTGGTTATACGGCAACTCCATATGCAAATATATTGAATGAAGCCAAACCAGAATCATTGTATCCAAGTAGCTTTATCGCTACTCTAGCCGTATCAGACGAGTACTTCGGACCCCAACAAATTTTTGGACTCGACGATTCGAATTTGTTAGGACTCTCAATTGTTAATAAAATCGATATAAATGACGTTAAATTAATTAAAAAGGATGATCCAAATTTCGATAGTGAATTACCACCGTCATTTAAAGAGTCAGTTATGTGGTTTTATTGCTCAGTTGCTGCATTGAGATTATCAGGCTATAAAAAACCTTTAAGTATGTTGATTCATACGAGTCAAAAACAAAAGGATCATAGTGATATTTATCAAAGACTTAAGGAGTGGATAAAAAAAGAATCAAATAGAATTGATGATTTTATTTTTAAAATGAAGAAAGTTTGGGACCAACAAACTAAACAATTTAATAAATCGTATCTACGACTTCAATATCCAAAATATGGAGTTTTAGACAAAGAAATTAATGATTATCCTAATTTTGATGACTTTAAAATTGAGTTGAAATCTTTAATAGATCAACAACCATGTAATATTGAGTTGGATTATGACAATGATAAGTTAGTTTATACTACTGGAATGCATTTATGCATCGACAACTGTAAATATAACGGTGTTGATTTTAATGGAAGACATTTTAGACTAGCTTACCCTGACCCCAAGAATTGTAGTATAACCGCACCAGCATTCATTGTAATTGGTGGTTCGACTTTATCTCGTGGATTAACACTCGAAGGATTAGTTAGCACTTATTTTTTAAGAACAACCAAACAAGCAGACACACTAATGCAAATGGGTAGATGGTTTGGATATAGGCATAATTATGAGCTTTATCCTAGAGTATGGTTGACTGATAATGCAATCATACAATTCAAATATCTTTCAAACTTGGATTTTAAACTTAGAAACGAACTTTCATTTATGGAAAAGATGGGATTGTCACCACTAGACTATGCACCGAGAGTGATATTTGATCCTGATTTAGCAATTATTCAAATTACTTCAAAAAATCGCATGCAAGGAGTTGAAGAAGTTGATGCAGATTTTTCAGGATATCAGGCTCAAACTACTGTGTTTTATAAGGATATACGTACATTAGAAAAAAACATTCAATCAACAGAATCCTTTATAAAAACTTTAGGAAATCCTATTTTGAATAATCCAGTTAATATCCATGCAAAAGATGCATATATATGGAAAAATGTAAATCATACAAAAGTTTTTGAATACCTTTCTAATATGAAATACCCTGACCATATAAAACTAATGAAAGGGTACGAAGGCATTAAAGAATGGTATATAGAGGCCAAAAAACAAGATTTAGTTCAAAATTGGAATGTAGCAATCTCTGGTATTCAATCAGGTAAAGAAACATACATTTCAGGGTTAAAAGTCAAAAAAGTTAATCGTTCAAAAGTTAAGAATAGTAATCCTGATGAAATATCAATAGGAGTTTTAAGGGATAGTAAGGATATACTTCTTGATATCGATTTAGATCAAAATCCTGATCTCATCAACGTCTTTAAAGATGATTCAATTAGTCCTTTGGTGATCAGAGAAAAATCATGTGTATCAAAGATGCCACAGTTATTAATATATGTAATTGATAGAGATTCCAAGGCGATTAAAAAGGATTCACAAGTAAGATTGGATCTAAACTCTTCCGTAGATGTGATTGGTATATTTTTGTTGTTACCAAGAATAAGTTCATCCAACAAAGATCAGTACGTTAGAGTGAAAATAATACCAAACATTGATTTTGAAGGAGTAGATGAAGATGCTTAATATTGAAATATTAAAACAAAAAAAGATGCAAATGTCAGGAAGTAAAATCTTAGACTCAATACAAAACAAAACAATGCAAAATATAGATTTGTTTGTTAGAGAAGCTGTTCAAAACAGCATAGATGCATTTGATACTAGACAAAAGTCTTCAGAGATTAATATAGATATAAATTACAAGTCTTTTGATTCTTATGCGTTATGCAATAAACTTGAGATGATTGGTGAAGTAATATCAAAAAGAAATGACCTGGTCGATAAATACTTGTCATTCAGCGATAAGAATTGTATAGGTCTTGTAGGAGACCTAGATCCTGAAGTGGTTAGCAAATTTGCAAACAAACAAGATCAAAACCTATATAACTTAGTATATGATGTCATGTACAAGAAAAGTGAATCAAACTCTGGAGGTTCATGGGGTATTGGTAAAACCTCGTTTTATAGATTAGGTATTGGTATAATTTTTTATTATTCTAGAATTAAGATAAATAATGAATATCAATCAAGACTGGTCGGTGTATTAATTGAAAACGAACTTAGAAGTAATAGTATTATAAAGACCAGTGAGTATAGTGGGATAGCTTTTTTTGGAAAACAAAAAAATGATTATACAATACCTGTTACAGATGATCATGAAATCCTTAGTTTCTTAAGTGTTTTTGATTTGAAACCATATGAAGGAAATGAAACAGGTACAATTTTAATTATACCGTATGTTGATGAAATGGTTTTTCTGCCAAATTGTCAAGGAAATTTCGGAAGAAATACTATTTTTCCTTGGGAAAGAGATTTGAGGAAGGCTTTTGAACTATCCTTCCAAAAATGGTATTTTCCTCGCTTCAACAACAAATCGGTTAAACCTTATATTTCACTCACGTATAATGGGAATAAATTTGATAGTTTTAATACATTCGAAGTTTTTAAACATTTACAATTAATGTATAATTATAAATTCTCCGACCATGAACTTTATCAAGTTAAAGATATCGAAATAAAAGACTTAGGTATAGTTGGAAGATTCATATTTGGAGTTTTTGATGATGATCAATTAAAAATCAATCCACCTCATAATCAACATTCACCATTTCAATTCTTAGGAATAGTACATGATGATGAGGATGCGATTGACAGTAACGAGCCAATCATCATGTTTACGAGAAAACCAGGTATGATAATTGACTACAAAAAATCTTTTCCATGGGTCTCGCCCAAACTATCAACACCACCAAATCAGTATTTCATAGGTATTTTCATACTTGAAACGAATGATGAGTTGGAAGCATACTTCAGAGCAAGTGAAAAAGCAGATCATATGGATTGGGGCGATATCGGTAGCTTCACTAATAAGAAAATGGTCGATTTACAACCATTCAAATTAATAACTTCTCGTTTACGTAAAATTCAAAAAGCTCAACAAAAAAATCTAGATGATCCGATTTCAGAAGATAATTTGAAGGAATTAGGGAAAATCTTGGCAAATATGTTATTACCAAATGAAGACTATGGCGATTTACCAACACTAAAAACCCCACCAAATGGAAGAGGTGGTGGGACTGTTATCGGCAAATCAAGAATACACAAATTGAGCATAGAAGATATTTCATATGAAAAGTACGTAACAATGTTAGTTAGGCTTCAATGGAAATCAACGATAAATAGAATTGAGATTTTTTTTAAGATTTTATCTGGTTCTAAGGCCATTTCTATCGATGAGTGGAATCAAATCGGTCTTGATTCTCCTTTCAAGATAGAAAAAATCGGAGTTTTTATTTTACAAATTGATAAGAATAAAAACATCAAGAACAACACATTCTTCTTTAACGAGAATCAAAGTATTACAGCATTTGAGGACTTTACTATTGAGAAGATTATATCAGAAAATGGAAGTACCATTGGATATAGATTCAATAACATTAAGCATATCGAAATTGATATTAGAATTGCTTTATATTTGACCGTTATTGACAAATCAATAAATATTGATTTAGTCCACACAATTGATCGAGGTAACAGCGATGAGTAATATTTCCTTATATCCTGCATTGAATTCAATTTTAGTCAATGAAATTGTTAAAACTAAGTATGACTTTTATTTCGAAGATAAGTATTCTAAAAAGTACCCATTACGACAAGAACAATTAGATAAGAAATCAATTAAAGTCACTGATCCAAACGAAGACTGGGTTTATCGTGATAACGGACTATATATTAAGATTAGTACAAAAATTCTATCATGTGATAGGATGTTCTTAAATCCTGAAGTCGCGTGTATTGATGCACAAGTTGGATATGGTATAGAGTGGTATTCTCAAGAGTCTAGACAAAGAGGTTTTGTTGTAATTGGTGAATGTAATAAAGATACTAAAGACAACAATAAACAAGTCGAATTGATGCTTAATTACAAGGATTTTAAAGATAATGTAAACTTTGATATTGTGTTTTTTATTGATACTCCTGGTAGTGCAGATGATAAACATAGGCATCTAGCTAATGAACCGGGAATTATTATCGGCTCAAGTAGACTATTTTCCTTGATTCTTGAAGGTTCTGGATCAATTTTCCCTGTTATGAGTATCGCGGATGCACTAAAACCATTATGGGAAGTCAAAGTTGATATAGAATCTGTTGAAGAAGACCAATTCAACAAAGATTACGTTTGTATCTACTTAAACAAGGAACATAAAGATTATAAATATATAGATAAGGGTAGTAAAGAGTTTAACATTAGTTTTTTGAAGGATGTCCTATCGTCTGCAATAACTCAAATTATTTCTACATTGATTGAAGGTTGTGAGGATCATAGTATTGATTCTAATAGTGAAGAAGGAACGATCATGAGGATATTGTATTATTTCCAAGAAAAACATAAATTTGATTATAGTTCAATTACAAATTTATCAAATTCTATAAAACTATATTTTGATAAGGAGTTCAAATTTTAAAATGACTAAATTTTTAAGCAAATTAGAAGCTGAAAAACACTATATTCATTATTTTGAAACTAAAAATATAGGTGATTTGAGTGATGAATATAAGCAAATTAGAATTGAAATTATGAAAATTTTTGAAAAATACAAAAACCTTAAGGGTTATGAGTTTGACTATCGTTTTGCAGTAGATTTCTATATAATTATGAATGAAATAAAAACGTTTAAACCATACCTAACAAACTATGATTATTGGAGGTATATTTGTTTAGATGTTGCCCCTGAAGTCATAGATTTTAGACATCCTATTGATGATCCCTATAAAGAATCAACAAAGGAGTACTACTATAAAAAAAATTTGAGAATGTATTTTCCAACACTTTATTGGTATGTTCATTTATCATGGCAAAATACAAGAGAAGAAACGTTAAAAGCACTTGAAGACAATACGACTGATACGATTTTAAACTTGGTTGAAAGACCTGGGAAAAAAGGAATATCAATTGATTTATTCCGAAAGATAATGTACTACTATTATCACGTAGATAAGAAGGATAGAAAGGTCATAGATTCAATTGATAATAAGAGCTATTCATTGTTTAGAAGAGTAATGATATTACATTTGTCAAAGTTAAATACAATTATTCCAAATAAATATAGAGAGGGTATAGATGGTTATGTTAGGATGTTGTTTGCTAGTTTTGGCATAACTTTTTCGGAGGATTTATAATAATGAATTTGTTAGACGAAATCAAACTTTACTATGCTTCCCTTGATAAAAATCGAGTAAGAGTGCTTAAGTCAATTAATCCATTTATTACATACTTGTATATGGATAGCTCAAGCTATGCTGTTGTTATCCCAGTAGATGAAAACTATCCTTTATATTTCGATGAATTTTCTGGATTTATCATACAAACTATTGAGATGTTAATAGAGAATAAAACAACTCGAGTTTTAATGCTTAAATCAAAATCACTTAAAAATTTGGATCAATTTGTAATTATTGCCAATAATTTTAGCGATCCGGGATTGAATGGTATTTTAAGACAAAGTTTACTAAATAATCCATTAGAGTGGTCAAATAACTGGAAACAATTTTTTGGTAATCAATATATAAATAAAGAATCGTATGACATATTTGGTGAACTAATAATCTATGATTACCTGTATGGAATAGACAAAACAGTAAAATGGACTGCATTAGATAGAGGCACCCATGATTTTGAGTCTATCGGTTTCAGTTATGAAGTTAAAACAACTACAAATAAATACGAGTCAATCGTAACAATCAGCAGTCAAAACCAACTACATAGTCATGTGCCAATAAAGCTATTCTATGTCAAAGTAGAGAAAAATCCAAACGGAATTTGCATAGACGAAGCATTAGATTCATTAAAGGAAATGGGAATCGATGTTGACATAATAAATACTTACCTTGAAAAAAATAACCTTCAAAAGGGCAAGATTGAACGCAAAGATAAGTATGTAATACTCGAAAAAAGAGAGTATTTAATTGATACTTCATTCCCACAAATATTTCCTGAAGAGTTTGAATCTTTCAAACATAGAAATAGGATACTCAAACTCACTTATACTATTGATTTATCAGGCATAGAATATCAATCCTTTTAACATATGTTTTTTATTTGATCTGAAAAGAAGCCAATCAGGCTTCTTTTTCAATTAAATATAAAAAAATTCACTTGATTAGATAGTGGTTATCAAAAACATATAACTATGTTATAATACCAATGTAAACGCTTTTATTTCGAAGGGAGAATTTTACATGAGTGATTTTAAAGTATTCGAGTACATGGAAAAACACAAGTACGAACAGGTAGTCTATTTCTATGATAGGACTACAGGCTTAAAGGGTATTACAGTGATTCATAATACCACATTGGGGCCAGCCCTTGGTGGCACTAGAATCTGGAATTATGAATCAGAAGACGCAGCAGTCATGGACTGCTTAAGACTCGCTAGAGGGATGACCTATAAGGCAGCAGCTGCAGGGTTGAACCTAGGCGGTGGTAAGACCGTATTAATTGGAGACGCAACCAAAGTCAAGAGCGAAGCGTATTTCAGAGCTTTAGGTCGATATGTTCAAGCCTTAAATGGTCGATATATCACCGCTGAAGACGTCAACACCAGCACGAAAGACATGAGCTATGTGCATATGGAAACCGATCATGTTGTTGGCCTTGAAGGTAAATCAGGGAACCCATCCCCAGTCACAGCTTTAGGTGCATTATATGGTATTAAGGCTTCACTCAAATACCGTTTTGGTAATGAAGACATTTCTAAGTACACTTTCGCAGTTCAAGGTGCAGGACAAACAGGTTATTATCTCATCAACCATTTAGTAGAATTGGGTGCTAAGAAAGTTTATTTCTCAGAAATCAACCCTAAGTACATTGAAAGAATGAAAAACGAACATCCAGAAGTGGAATTCGTGAACCCAGATCAAATCTATAGCATGGATGTAGACGTATTCTCTCCATGTGCATTAGGTGGCGTACTCAACAATCAAACTATCCCACAAATCAAAGCGAAAATCATTGCAGGTACAGCCAATAACGTATTATTAGATGAAGATATCCATGGACCAATGATCAAAGACAGAGGTATTTTATACGCACCTGACTTTGTGATCAATGCCGGTGGTTTAATCAACGTTTATGTAGAATTGATGAATTGGCCTCAAGAAAAAGCACTTGCGGATGTTAAATTGATTTATGATCGTCTATTGGAAATCTTTGAAATTTCTAAACAACAAGACATCCATACCCAATTGGCAGCCAAAGTGTTTGCGAAAAACAGAATTGAAACCATTAAAAACTTACACGATAACTATATACCCAAAAGATAAGGAGTGATTCTATTGGCTAAGTATCAACTGGATTTTAACAACGATGCTTGTAAAGGCTGTGAGCTATGTGTCAATAGCTGTCCAGTTAAAATCTTGGGTATGTCGAATACCCGAATGAATGCCTCAGGTTACGCACTCGTGGATGTCTTAGACATCGACAAATGCATCGGCTGCACGTTTTGTGCAGTCATCTGTCCGGACTCTGTCATCAAGGTGGTAAAGCACGATGCCTAAAAAACTCATTAAGGGTAATGAAGCGATTGCTTTATCCGCGATTAGTGCAGGGGTAGATGCTTATTTTGGGTATCCAATTACCCCACAAAACGAAGTGCCTGAATATTTATCAAAATACATGCCTGAACATGGTAAAGTCTTTGTTCAAGCAGAATCAGAAGTTGCTGCCATCAACATGGTTTATGGTGCAGCTGGCGCAGGTAAACGTGTCATGACGTCATCTTCATCGGTTGGGATTGCTTTAAAACAAGAAGGCATGTCCTATATTGCTGGTGCAGAACTACCGTGCTTGATTGTATCAGTCATGCGTGGTGGTCCTGGTTTAGGTGGTATTCAACCGTCTCAAGCCGATTACTACCAAGCTACCCGTGGTGGCGGTAATGGGGATTATCATACCGTGGTTATCGCACCAGAATCGATTCAAGAAACTGTCGATTATATCAAAGAAGGCTTTGATATCGCCGATATTTATCGAAACCCAGTCATGATATTGATCGATGGTCTCATCGGTCAAATGATGGAAGCGGTCGATATGGATAAAGAAGTACCCAAAAGAAAGCTCCCTGAAAAATCATGGGCAACAATTGGTACAGAACATCATCCAGGTAGAAACATTGTCAATTCGTTATATTTAGACGCACCAAGATTAGAAGAACACAATTTAAACTTAAAAGCGAAGTATGATGCCATCAGACAAAACGAAGTGAAAGTCGAAATGTTTAATATGGAGAATCCTGACTATGTAATAGTAGCTTATGGATCGGTTGCGAGAATTGCGAGAAGCTCGATTGAAATGCTCAAGGAAGTGGGTATTAATGTCGGAATGATTCGTCCAATTACCGTTTGGCCATTTCCTAAAAAAGCATTTGACCAAATTCCTGAGTCCTGCAAAGGTATTTTAGTCACTGAAATGTCTTTAGGACAAATGCTAGATGACGTTGAAATCGCGAATAAAGGAAGACATGAGATTGCCTTTTATGGGCGTACTGGCGGGATGGTTCCGGATCCAACTGAAATCAGAGATGCCATTATCAACTTTAAGAAATGGGTGATATCATGACTGTAAGATATGAAAAATCATTGGGTTTAACAGAACGCAAAACGCATTATTGTCCAGGGTGTACACATGGCATATTGCATAAAATTGTAGCGGAAGTTTTAGTCGAACTTGGCGTTTTAGGCAAGACTGTTGGTGTCGCTTCTGTTGGATGTTCAGTCTATTCATATGAATATTTTAATTGCGATATGCAACAAGCACCACATGGTCGTGCTTGCGCTACCGCGACAGGCATCAAACGTGTTTTACCAGACAATGTGGTATTTACCTATCAAGGCGATGGCGATCTCGCATCCATTGGGATTGCAGAAACGATTCACGCCGCGAACCGTGGTGAAAACATTACAGTTATTTTCGTGAATAACGCTACCTATGGTATGACGGGTGGTCAAATGGCTCCAACCAGCTTGGTCGGTCAAAAAACAACTACGTCACAACTCGGTAGAGATCCACATAACCAAGGTTATCCGATTAAAGTCACTGAAATGCTTTCCCATCTAGATGGTGTAGCGTATTTGGAAAGAGTGGCGTTAACGAGCCCTCAAAACGTTAAAAAAGTCAAAAATGCAGTGAAAAAAGCCTTTACTTTACAACTTGAAAAGAAAGGTTTTACGATGATCGAAGTTTTATCGACTTGCCCAGTCAACTGGGGTATGACACCGATCAACGCGATGAAGTGGGTTGAAGAACAAATGGTGCCAGTCTTCCCATTAGGTGTTTATAAGGATGTGACCAAACATGACTAAAACCATTCGTATCGCTGGATTTGGTGGTCAAGGGGTTATGTTATTAGGTCAAATTTTAGCCTACAGTGCTACACTCAAAGGGATGCACGCCATTTGGGTACCGACTTATGGTCCTGAAACCAGAGGTGGGACAGCCAACTGTATGGTGACCATTTCAGATACACCGATCTATTCACCTGTATTTAAAGACTCGGATGACCTCATCGTTTTAAATGAACCAAGTTATCAAAAGTTTAAACACACCGTTAAAAACGATGGGTTCATGCTTTATAACGAATCTTTGATTCATTTAGATGAACAACCTAAATACCAATCCAAAGGGGTCAAAGCCAATGATTTAGCCATTTCTATTGGTGAATCGAGAGCTATCAACTTTGTATTGCTAGGTGCTTATCTCAAACGAACCAACCTATTTGATGAACAAACCATCATCGAATCGTTAAAATATTTCTTTGGTTCAAAGAAAGAACACCTTATTGATGTCAATAAACAGGCATTCAATTTAGGTCAAGCGGCTTAAAAAAATAGGAAACAAACTGCACGCTATCATGTTATGATAAAAGCGTGCAGTTTTTACGTTAAGAGGTGGCTCCATGAAAAAAATGGTTTTAACAACCTTGATGTTGTTATTGTTTTTATTGGCTGGTTGTCAGTCTAAGCAAATTAAATCGTATACATTTAAACCGTATCTCACCACAGGTGATAAAACATCGTTACTATCCGAAGGCATTGACATCACATCGGGTGAAGCCAATCCTTCCATCTATAAAATCACGGTAGATACCAAAAAAAAATATCAAACCATCGATGGATTTGGGGCAGCGATGTCTGAATCCGCTGCGTATGTATTATCAAGTTTATCCGAAACCAAACGCAACGAAGTGATGACTGCGTTGTTTGGCGAAACAGGTATCGGTATTGATTTTGTTCGTATCCCGATGGGTGCGTCTGATTTCGCTTTGAATAACTATACCTATAATGACCTCACCAGTGGTACCGACATGACATTAGAACAGTTCTCCATCCAAAGAGACTTGCTCTATGTTGTTCCCCGCTTACAACAGGCCCTAGCCCTCAATCCGGACTTGAAACTCATGGGTTCTCCGTGGAGTGCCCCAGCTTGGATGAAATCCCCACAAAAACTCAATGGGGGTTCACTCAATCCAATCTATCACGCTGTTTATGCCGATTACTTTGTCAAATTCATTGAAGCGTATGACGCTGCAGGGTTACCGATCTACGCGGTTACCCCTCAAAATGAACCACTCCATGAAACCAGTGGTTACCCATCGATGATGATGACTGTGGCTCAACAAATCAATTTCATCAAAGTCTTAGGGCCAAAATTTGAAGAAAACAACATTGATACCAAAATCATTGGCTATGACCACAACTGGGACAATACCTATTATCCTCAAGCCTTATTGAATAATGAAGACATCGAACCGTATTTGGATGGCGTTGCGTTCCACTGTTATGCAGGTAATTACACTGCACAACAAGCCATCCAAACCAGTTACCCTGATCGTGGTATTTGGTTTACCGAATGTTCGGGTGGCCGTTGGGCAACCAATTTCGCATCCAACATCAGTTGGAACCTTGAAAATGTCTTTATGGGTTCATTAAATTACGGGGCTCGTTCTGTATTGTTATGGAATCTCGCTTTAGATGAACAAGATGGCCCTCAAAATGGGGGTTGTACCAACTGTAGAGGTGTGGTCACCGTGAATGATAATGATACCTATACATTAAATGAAGAATACTATATGATTGGTCATTTCTCTAAGTTTGTGGATAAGGATGCGAGCAGAATTGATGCGAAATCCACCTCACCAAACTTGATTACCAGTGCTTTTACCAACCCGGATGGATCGGTTGTGATTGTTGCACACAATAAAACCAACGCCGATATGCTCATCCAAGTCGATATCGACGGTCATACCTTCAATTACTTGATTAAACGCATGTCTACAGTCACATTTGATGGAACGGCTTTATATGAGTAACTACATCAAAGACATACGCGCCATCGTTGGAAACACCCCGATCAGAAGTGTATCCACAGGCATCATTGTTGAATATGACAATCAAATTCTCCTACAACACCGTAGCGATACTAACGATTATGGTACCCCAGGTGGGAATGTCGAACTCGATGAAAAAGTGATCGAGGCTGCGAGAAGAGAATTGTTTGAAGAAACGGGCATTCAGGTAAAAAACCTAGAACTCTTTGGCATTTATTCAGGCGAATCTCAAATAACCATCTATCCCAATGGGGATATCACCTATTACGTCGTCATCGTACTCTATACCAAATTATCTGAAAAACCAATCTTGATTAAAGATGAGGAGTCCCATGGACTTGACTTCTATGGTAAAAATCAATTACCAAAACCTCTCAAACCAACCGATATCGCTTGGATTGATGCTTGGGTGAAGGGCAATTTTGATATTAAAGTGGACTAAAAGTGTGTGAAAACACGCTTTTTTCTTTTGTTAATGGAAATGTCTTAAAAGTTCATAACTTTGACACAATGATTTGTATAATGAGAGGTAGAAAGCATAGGATGTTAGATGAATAAAAGTAAATTATGTTTTTCATATATACATTACTTTTGAAAAAGTCTATAATCATAACTAGAGGTGATCGATTTGGACAATATTGTCAGTATTAAAAATTTAACCAAATCCTATGGTCAAACCCAAGCGCTGAAAAATGTCAATTTAGACTTAACCAGCGGGAAGATCATTGGATTGCTCGGACCAAACGGGTCCGGCAAAACCACACTCATCAAAATCTTAACAGGCCTTTTACAACAGTATGAAGGCTCTGTAACCATTGATGGGAAATTATTAGGACCTGAGACTAAAGCCATAGTTTCGTATTTACCAGACCAATTGTATTTTGATTCATGGATGAAGATCAATGATTTGAAAAACTATTTTATGGACATGTATGAAGACTTTAGCCCTGTACGTTTCAACGAGTTGATTTATCAGTTTCAAATTCCGAGTCGGGATTTGATTCGTAAACTCTCCAAGGGTAATCAAGAAAAGCTTCAACTTGCCTTGGTGTTGTCTAGAGATGCGAAACTATACATCTTTGATGAACCGATTGGTGGGGTAGACCCAGCGTTGAGAGAAATCATTCTTGAAACCATCATGAATTATCGAAACTCAGACGCAACCATATTGTTATCCACCCATCAAATTTACGATGTCGAAGACCTGTTTGATGAAGTCATTTTCTTAAAACAAGGTGAAGTGATGTTACATCAAAACCTAGATGAATTAATTATGGAAAAGAATAAGTCCTTACTAGAAATCTTTAAGGAGGTATTTAGATATGCTCGCTAGATTGATGAAACACGAGATTTTATCTTCTTATCGTAAATTCTTACCGATTTATGCCGGGGTCATTTTAATGACACTCATCACGTCATTCAGTTATAACATCCAAAGCATTTCAGCGACACTAACATTTACCGGTTTGTTATTGACTTTGGTTGGGATTACGATGTTATTTACGTTTTATACCATCATCATTAACCTCGGTCAAAGGGTGTTTGGTAAACCTGGTTATTTATTATTTACAACCCCAGCGACTTCAATTGAAATCATGGTGTCCAAAGTCCTCATCAATATGATGTGGTTCTTGGTATCGATTTTGGTTAGTATCTTCGCAGCATCTTTATTTATCTTAAATGCTTTTCAACAAAACATATTCGATATTTTAGGTGAATTATTTGGATTGATGTCTAGATACCCCTATGAAACATTTACCATCATCACAGCTGGTATCATCTATGCGATCTATGTCATTGGCATGTTGTTCTTCTTATTCGCGTTACTTAACATGATTTATAAAGGTGAGAAGAAGATTTTGATTGGGATTTTGTTATACTTCGCAATCAGTCAAGCCACTTCCTTAGTCTCATCGATTTTCCTTGGGGCTTATATGTCGCTCTCAACAGCCGTCTTTGAAGATTTCAATTCTATTTGGGTGTTTGTCGGTATTTATTTTGTTTTATCGGTAGCCTTTTACATCATGACCTATTTCATCATTGACCGTAAACTCGAATTACAATAAAAAAACAAAAGTGTATGCATTTACGTTCTATCATGGTATACTGGGTTGTAACAAAAATATAAAAGCAATTTTTATGGGGTGTTACCAAACACCTCATATTTTTTTTGAAGAAAGTGAAACGACATGACATTTAGAGATTTAAACATTATTGACCCGATTTTAAAATCGATCGCGATTGCGGGATACAAAGAACCTACCCCGATTCAAACCGATGCGATTCCTGTGCTATTAAGCAAAAAAGACATCTTAGGGAGTGCGCAAACCGGCACCGGTAAAACCGCTGCGTTTGCGATACCCATCCTCCAAAACTTATATATCGAAAGACCCGATTCGAACCATCGCCACATCCGTGCGTTGATTTTGACCCCAACCAGAGAACTGGCGAGTCAAATCTATGAGAATTTCACCTTATACGCGAAATTCGTCAATCAAAGAAGCACTGTGATTTATGGTGGTGTCTCTCAAAAGAAACAAGAAGAAGCCTTGGCTAAAGGTGTCGATGTTTTAATCGCGACCCCAGGCAGACTGCTCGATTTGATGCATCAAGGGTTCATCTCCTTACAACACGTATCGTATTTGGTCTTAGATGAGGCTGACCGTATGCTTGATATGGGATTCATCAAAGATGTGAACAAGATCATTGAGTACGTACCAAAAGCACGTCAAACAATGTTGTTCTCAGCGACGATGCCGAAGGAAATTGAAACCTTATCCAAAACCATTTTAAATGACCCAGTGCGTGTATCGATCGTCCCAGTCAATCAAACGATTGATGTCATCGAACAATCGATTTACCACGTCAACAAAGGGAATAAAACGAAGCTTCTCGTGGATTTGATCACTTCCTACAAGATGAAGTCCGTCCTCGTTTTCATGCGAACCAAACACACCGCGAACAAATTGGTAACAGAACTCACCAAGGCGAATGTATCGGCCGAACCGATTCATGGAAATAAATCTCAAAGTGCCCGTGAACGCGCATTGCTCAACTTTAAAAAAGGCAAAACCCAAGTGTTGGTCGCGACCGACATCGCAGCCAGAGGGATTGACATTGAAGCACTAAGCTTTGTTGTCAACTATGATTTACCCGAAACCCCAGAAACGTATATCCACCGTATTGGTAGAACAGGTCGTGCTGGATTAGATGGTAAAGCCATTTCTTTGTGTGATCCAAAAGAACTCAGCTTATTGAAAGACATCGAAAAACACATTAAGATGACTATTAATGAAGTGGTTCATGTGTATCCTGTGTCTAAAGATATGTCGAATAATGCAGGTCAACCCAAGGCTAAAACATCTAAACCCAATCCACAACCAAAAACAAAAGCATTCAACCCATTAAAACCAAATTATGATTCAAAACCAAAAACCAAAATGAAAAAAGAACAATCTGAACAAAAGCCGGAGAAGAAAGATATGAACGGATTAAAAAACTTAGCCCCTAAAAGCAAGTTTGGACCGACCAAACCAGTCAATAACTATATGAAGGTCCAACAACCTAAGCGTAACCAAAACAACAAAAACAGAAGAGCAGTCAAATAAAGCATCGGAGCCAATAAGTGGCTCCGATTTATTTTTTTGAACGAATGCATGATTGACCATTTGTATGGATAAGTGTATAATTTTTGTATAATATGCACACTAGAATAAATATTAGATAAAAACATTGATAAATGAGGTTTAACATGAACGATTATGATTTATCAAGCATTCGAAGACACATCAAATACACTTATGCTTTTTTTCAATTACAACTCTTTTTAAGCGTTTGTTTAATCATCATATATGGATTACCTTTGTTCAACCCCTTCTTTATATTTTCACAATCCGTAGGGATTTTTATCATTACAATCACCAAATTATTGAAGCCAAACACGTTAATAAAAAGTCGTCTCACCTTTTGGAGTATCATACTGTTAACCCTGACATCCATAAGCACACTATCCTATTTGGAATATGGGGTCATCACCATTTCCTCTGCAAAACAGTTAGAAAGATTTTCATGGAATCCTAGTGGGACCTTTGAACTCACAAAAGATATCGAAATTAAATCCATGGATCCATATGCAGAAAATTGTTTAATCCGCCGTTTTGAAGGCACTTTAGACGGCAATAATCATCAAATTCAACATTTAAAGACCCCTTTGTTTTGTACAATCATTACCGGTGAAATTAAAAACTTGTATCTAGTGGATGTGGATATTGATCTACAAACCAATGGCGAGATTGGTGGATTAAGTAACTATAACAATGGTGTGATTGAAAATGTTCATGTGAGTGGGTCCATAAAACATGATGGATCGATTGGTGGTTTGGTGGGAAGAAGTTCTAAAATCATTCGTAGAAGTTCATTCAGCGGAACCATCTATGCACCAGAATCAGGTAATGTTGGTGGCATCACAGGATCGAATTCAGGCCTCATCGATCAATCCTATACGGAGGGCAGCATTACTGCTTACATGCATGTTGGCGGTATTGCAGGACATTCATTTCATGGGGTCATTCAAAACACATATAGCCATATGGATATCACTTGTCAAATGTATGTCGGTGGTATTGTCGGTAGTTCATCGGATACCGAGTTGAGCGGGTTGATTGTCCACGGGGACATTACAGGTGCTACATCCGTTGCAGTAATCACCCCTACATACCACGATTATGATTATGATGTGTTATTTACTGGACGTATCTATAGTGATACCTATGTGGTTGAAGAAAATGTTTTATATTATCAGAATCAATCTTTCACAGTGCCTTTAACCAATCAAATCCAGGATTCACAAATGGATACCGATTTTTGGACTCAAACCTTAGGATTAGACTTAACCATTTACCGAATCGACAATCTATACCCCAAACTCATCCATAACCAAGTATAAAATAAAGAATCGGAGCCAAACAGCGGCTCCGATTTTCATTATTCTAGTTCCAAATATTTCTTGGTTTCAATTTTCTTGGATTCTTTCGGGATTTGAATCTTCAAGACCCCTTTATCGAAGGATCCTTTCACGTCATCCATGTGAACATCGCCTACATAGAAACTACGTCTCATCACGCCATAATAACGTTCACGACGAATGAATTTGCCTTTAGGGTCGTCGTTATTGGTTTCATGCTTTCTTTCCGCTTCTACCAATAGATACCCTTCCTCTAGGCTCACTTTTACATCCTGCTTGTCAAAGCCAGGCATTTCGATGGCTAGTTCATAGCCATGGTCATTTTCTTTGATATCTGTTCTCATGGAGACATCATTACCAAATGGTGCGACTCTTAATTCATCGAACAAGCTATCAAAGAAGTCTCGGTCTTTTTTGAGTAAACTCAACATAAAACATCTCTCCTTTTTCTATTGTTCTTGAACTTATCTCCTAAGTTCACTTATATTATAATACGATAAATTGGCACTGTCAAGTATTGAGTGCCAAAAATGTGATAAAAAAAGAGACATAAAGTCTCTTAATTGTTTAAAACATCGATATTGATTCGACCATCTTTGATTTCGATGATTCTATCGGCTTTTTCTGCAATCTTTCTGTCATGCGTAATGATGATGAAAGTGGTTTTGTATTTGGCATTGATTTCTCTTAATAGCGTATATACTTGTTCTGTAGAATCGCTATCCAAATTACCGGTAGGTTCATCGGCTAAAATGATCTTCGGATTATTGATTAAACTTCTCGCAATCGCGACACGTTGTTGTTGACCACCAGACATGTTTTTGGCGAGATTGTTTTTAACTTTCTTCAACCCAACAAAGTCTAATAGTTCATTGGCACGGTCTAAAATCTCTGGTGTTATCTTTTGTTTCGAGATTTTATAAGGCATCAAGACGTTTTCTAATGCAGTAAACTCTGGTAACAAATAGTGGAATTGGAAGATGAATCCAATGTTTTGATTTCTCAAGAAGGAAATCTCATTGGCTTTCATCGATTTGGTATTTTGACCATTGATGAATATTTCACCATCGGTTGGGTTATCAAGTGTCCCTAGGATATTCATCAATGTGGATTTACCGGAACCACTTTGACCAATGATGGCGTTGAATGAGCCCTCGTAAAATTGTAAATCTACCCCAAACAAGACTTGGGTTTTGATTTTCTCACCGTATACTTTGGTGATGCCTTTGAGTTCCATCACAGTATTAAGCATTGCGGATCACCTCGATGACAGATAATTTAGAAGACTTGCGTGCAGGTACCAGTGCCGCAACCGTCGATACACCCACCGCGATTAAAGCGGATAACGCGATAAAACTGTATTCGATATTGAGCGGAATGACTGGGTCACCTGTCGTCGCGTCAATCGCGAAGGTTTGGAAGGATACCAATAGTCCAATCCCCAACAATACCCCGGTTAAAGCACCGAAGATACCCAAAATCAAACCTTGGAATAAGAAGATGAGGGAAGCGTCGCTGTTCTTGATCCCCATCGCTTTTAAAATACCAATTTGTTTGGACTTTTGTAAAACGATGATGGCGAGGATGGATGCGATCCCAAGTACCACGGAAATCAAGACGAACACTTGAATCATCAAAGAAGAAATGCTTTGTCCTTGTAAACCAGATAGTAAAGAGGCGTTATTTTCAATCCAGTTGGATGTGACATATTCAGAACCAATTTCATTTTGAACAGAAAGTGAAATCGCGTCGGCGTCAAAATACGCCGATTCACGCACTTGAGATTCAATTGATGAAACCACATCGCCTACTTGGAATAACGATTGTGTGGTTTCTAATGTCGAAACCGCCCACAACTCATTGACACTCTTAACTTCAAAGTCGAAGAAGCCAACCACGGTTAAGGTGGTGTTTCCTTTAAGCGGTACTTGAATGGTGATCGTGTCACCCACATTTAAATCGAATTCACTTTGGAAAAATAGTCCAAGAATGACTTCGTTGGTGGCGTTAGGTAATCTACCTTCAGTCAACTTATCGGATAATTTATAAATACCATCGGCTTGTTCTAAGTTAAATCCTCTAACAAGCACCGGTAAGGTTTCGGTGTTTTGTTCCAAAGACCCAGCCACATTGAAGTTACCAGCTGCCACCCTAATGCGAGAATCACTGTTTAAAATATCTTCAATCAAAGCGTCATAATCAGAGATGTAACCTTCATCCTCACGGGTAATGGTGATTTGAGAACTGTTACCAATGGTGGTGTCTACCAAACTTTTTTGAAGACCGGAAATCAACGCTCCAATGAATACTTGAACAGAGACCCCAACCCCAATCCCTAAAATAATGAATAAGGTTTGTAATTTACCCGATTTTAAAAATCGAGATGCGATTTGAAAAGCGAGTTTCATTAGTGATTGCCCCCTAACTTAAAGATGTCGTCTTTATGGGTTAAGTGATAATCATAGACCAAATGATCGAGTGCACCTGGTTTATTAAAGGCGTTACCACCCACAATGATTTTCACATTGGGGTATAAACCTTTGACTTGTTCGGTGATTTGTTTGGTCACTACCAAGTTGTAATAATTGGTTACGGAGATAGCTAAATAATCTGGTTTTAATGCTTTTACAGCTGAGATGATGTCATTCTTTGGTGTGTTCGCACCAATGTACTGTGCATCAAAGCCAGCGAGGGAGAAGTAGTTGGTGACGATGATGGCACCGACTTCATGGAACTCTTCACTCGGACATACCACAACCACTTTTTGGTTGTTCTTTTGAACCGATTTTTTAGCTTCAATTAAATAAGGGTATGTCGATTCAAGAATGGTTCTCACAATCGATGTTCTGACATGTTCCTTCCAAATACAAATCTCTTCATCTTCAAAAGTACACTCAAATTCATTTAATACGGGCCTTAAAAAGAAATCGTAGAGTTCATATAACTCAATCTTTTTTTCTTTAAGTAAGTTTTGGACATACAACATCGCTTCGTCTTTATTTTCTTCATTGACGAGCTTTAAAAATGCTGGATAATAGGGATTCATAGTCTCCTCCTGTAGCGTTACTTTATTATATTATAACAATTTTATAACTTTCGTGATATAGTGTAACACCAAATATTTCGAATTTCAACTAAAAAGCATTGTATACAATTTAATTTGACACAATCAAATAGAAACCAAGAAAAAAGAGGTTTTCACCTCTAATTTTTGGATGCGAGAATGGCTGTGATTGGAATGAGTAAGAACGCTATCCATGAGATATGGAACATATCCAAGAAATATCCCAAGGAATAGAAGATGATGACAGAAATGAATGGCATGAGGGCGATGATGTTCGCTCTACCAAATAAAGATACAGCCATCATCGGGATGAATAACACAAATTGCCAGCTCCATGCCCACGCGTTATAGAAATAACCAATCAATAAGAATAACGCGATCATACTGATGCTAAAACCGAGGAAGA
This sequence comes from Paracholeplasma manati, assembly GCF_025742995.1. Taxonomy (NCBI): domain Bacteria; kingdom Bacillati; phylum Mycoplasmatota; class Mollicutes; order Acholeplasmatales; family Acholeplasmataceae; genus Paracholeplasma; species Paracholeplasma manati. Next base: position 257,425 of record NZ_JAOVQM010000002.1, read on the forward strand.
ATAATGTCTTACGTCTTTCTTGACCTTGGAGATTGCCAAAGGATATTGCGATATCCCCTCTTAAGAAACTATAGATGATCGCTGGGGTGAAGGACAACCAAGAGAGATTGAATCCATACATCTGACCGAAAACAACATACCCTGCGATGCCTAAAAGAATTAAAATGAAGAATACCCACGCATCCAGTTTTTTACCATGGGTGAAGTAACCTAAGACCGGAATCGATAAGAATGGTAACCATGCGTATTCCCAATAACCAGTTAAGAACCCAATCAACATCATCGCGATGACGGATATAAACGGTGCTAATGCGACGATACGATCACGTCTTGGAGAGTTGAATATAATGCCTAACATCGGAATCATCAAGAAGAACAACCAACCATATTGCCAACCATCAAAATAGAACCCACTGATGAAAAAGCAGATGGTTGCGATAAAAGGCGATACCGCGACGATTTTATTCCCTTGAGTACGTCTGACTTGTTTTTGTGTTAAGGTGTCTTTTAAGGCTTCAACCACTTCATGTGGGTCTCCTAACATCGCTTCAATAGCCGCTTCAGATTTACCTGAAGCCAACCCATCTTCATACATTTCTTCATAATCTTTGAGAATGTCTTTGATATCTGCGTAATTGTTGGTGTATTTATTTAATGCTTCTTTAAGTGATACTAGATAATCTGCTTTCATCGTTGTTCCTCCATGATTTTCATTACCCCAGACAAGAATGAACTCCATTCATCCTGGTATTGTTTTAACGCATCTTTACCCGCTTGGGTAGTCACATAATATTTACGCGGTGCACCATATGGGGTTTCTTCCATTTGAATGTCGAAATACCCAGAAGTGGTCAGTCGTCTTAAAATGGGATAAACGGTATTTTCTGAGACATCGATAATTCTCGATAAGGTATCAATCACTTCATACCCATACATCTTTTTATCATTGATGAGTTTCAAAATACACATTTCAAGGATCCCTTTTTTGAATTGAGAATTCATACATACCCCCTACTGTGTCTTGCACAATACCAGTATACAACAGTACTGTGCGAAACACAATACCCAAAATAAAAAAAATAAAAGACACAGATTCAGGAGGTCTGTGCCTTTGTTATATAACCACACTAAACGGGGGGGGTGTGAGTTATAAGCTTGGTTGATCGACCATACGAATGGCCGTGTTGATCCAGGTGAGAATGGACATCGATAACCCAACAGTAATCCACATGAATGCACCTGTGGAAATGCCAGAAGGATAATAGTCAATGACTTGAACCATCATGCTACTATAATCGATGGAAAGGATACAAGTGAATAAGGCCAATCCAAGGAATAATAAAGAGAATAAGCTGTCTAGACCCAAATGGATCCACTTATTTTTGATCAAGACATGTTTCGCTCCAAACATTAGGATCAAAACAAATAAACCAATCGGCGGGATCAAAATCCAATAACTACCATGAATATTGAAAGCTGGATTGATGATACTAAATCCTTTGACCACATCCCAAATGTAAGCATCGATTCGGTATTTGGTATAGAGGACAGGTTGGGTAACACTAAGCAATAATACCATCAATAAAACAGGTATTAAAATGAAGAAAGTCTTCTTCAAGTATTTGGGTTTTCTAAAAAGTATTTCAAAACCAAATCCAATCAAAATCGCTGGAATGGTAACAAATCCTGAAAAAGCATGCATGCTTCTTTCTGTGTAAGTGAAGAATAACACAATGAATGTCAATGTGATGATGATGTTTCTTAAATAACTGAAGAAGCGTTCGTTGTATCTTTGTTCTGTCTTGACTTCATAAATCATCATGAACGCAGAACCTATCCAGGTTATTAAGAAGAATGCAGAAGAGTAATCGAAATATTCTATAAACTGTCCTGGTTGATCGAATGGAACGGTTCGATCATGAGCAACGCTGGTCAGGATTAACCCAATCGACAACACCATTGAAATCAATAGACCAATGGCACCCTTTTTATCCACTATAGCTAAATACACATTGGGTAATAATATCACAATAGGTATGAAGAACATCAATCGATCCATCGTGCTCCATACGAAATCATAAATCATAATACCAAAGAAGATGAATATGAATAAGAACATACCTGCCATGATTGTTCGATAAATGTTCTGATTATGAACGATGCTTTCATGTTTGTAAGTCACCGATTTATAGATTTTTAAAACTACCATCGATATCGGTATCGATAACATGAGCGTCACCGCACTTGACCATAGGAAACTTAGAAAATCCAAATAGTCTTCATTAAGGATATAAATCATGCCATAACCCATTTCTTCAACGATATATTTTAGAACAAATTGAGGTAATAAGATTGCGATAGAAGAAATCAGTGTGATGATTTGAAGTTTAGATTGTCGATAAATGGTAAACTTATCCAAATCATTAAATACGGATGAACGGATGTATTGGTATTTACCATATTGATAGACCACAAATCCGATGAACCAACCAATCGATAAAGGAATCAAACTAACAAATTTATCTTCCTTCAAATAAATCAAACCAATTCCAATCAACAAACCAAATAATATAAATGCGAGTGACACACGCGACATCATTTCAAATAATGAAACGACTTTGATAGAGGTTGTTTCACATTCTATGGATTGATCACCACTGAGTAACTCATCTACAGACACACCCAATGTGTATGCGAGTTTGGGGAGAATGGTGACTTCTGGATAGCCTTCACCTGTCTCCCATCGCGATATCGCCTTATCTGTGACTTGTAAGATTTCTGCGAGTTCGCTTTGAGTCATTTTCTTTTCTTTACGTTTTTTGGAAATAAACTGCCCGGTTGTTTTTGTATTCATTAGGCTCACCTCAATCATAGGATATAATAATCATTAAAAAAGCACTACCCACGGATAATAGAATCTATCTATGCATCGTGGACAAACCTATTTTACCTTAATATAGAAAAAAATAAAACCACTAAAAAATAGTGGTTTTTCGCATATTTAAGCCTTTTTACTAATTAACGTATGGACGATCTTCTTTTTGTTCATCCAAAATAACTTCTTTTTTCTGTTGAACTTCTTTTTGTTTTTCTTTACCTTGATTGAGCTCTAATTGGAACTGACGATATTTCTTATAACCACCAAATCCATCGACACCTAGGTATGCTGCACCGATTAAGGAGACAATGAGTAAGAAGATACCAACGGTTTCATAAGAGAAATCAGGTGTTACAGCGATATAGGTACCCAATGTGATGGCGAGAATATGAATCCAGAATTTAGGAATTTCTGTTTTTTCACCTAAGAACACGACAGAGTTTAAGAAGACCAACGCTCTTGCATAGAAGAAGAATGCGAGTGAATAACGGTAGACTTCTTTCCAAAGTTCACTGTTATCCATTTGACCTGTAGCAGCGACATAAATGAGTACGCCACCAATGATGGTATCAAAAATGATTTCTATCAAGTTGATGGTTCTTAGAATTTCTTTTTTGAGGGTTTTCAATAAAGGCACCACTCTAAACAATGAGAAGATCACAATGACCACACCGGTGATTAAATAGACAACCTCATTGGCAAATACCATATAGATGCCTACCCCAAGTAGGATGGCAGCAAGTACAAATTTTAATACCCAACCATAACCATATTTCATGTAATAAATCCTCCTCTAGTTTCTCTCATTATAGTTCATTCAAGGTCTTTTATCAACGACATTAGAATGGGTTTTGAAATGATTTAAATAAAATAAAGCTTAACCAATCAATTCCGACAGTTTTTTAATTGGTACACGAATATCGAACATTCGATTATCGTATATAAAAGATAAATCCTCTTCAATCTTGATTAACGGGTGTTGTTTCTTTAAATATAGACCAATCTCATACAAACTGTATTTGTGGTTGCTGTTGAGTAAGTAGATATCAGGTGGTAAATTGAGGACAACCGCGTAAATCGACTGAGCCGTATCTTCTAAAAATGAAGCGGATGGGTAAAAACGAGATGACAACTTGCAGACCCCTTCACTCTTCATTTTTTCATGGATGTAGTGAAGCATTTGGTTGTTATGTTCATCATAACCGATTTGCCAACCCAACCTTAAAATATAGGATTTTGGATTGATGGCTAAACAAGCGTCCTCACATTGTTTTTTATAAGTTCCATAATCGTCATTGGGGATGACAGGGTCAGAGACAACAAATGGGCCTTTTTGTTGGTTACCATAAACAGAAACGGTAGAAGTATAGACAAACGTGATATCAAGCATTCGGGAAATGCGTGCTAAAGACTCTGCCCATGAGACAGGTCCTAGTGCACAATGAATGATGACTCTGGGGTCTTGTGTTTCAATGAACTTTAAGATCGCATCTTCATTGTCTATATTGGTTTTTGTGCGGTCAAATGAAACCACTTCGTACCCTTTGGATTTATATACTTTCGCAATCCAAGGTGCAACAGTCCCATTCATACCTGTGATGATGACTTTCATACAATCACCCCTCTGTTTATATTATATCGAAAAAAAACAAAAAGAAAAAAGCGAACAGTACGTTCGCCTTAGGATTAAAGCCTTTATTCAAAGTGGATTTCGTCTGATGGATTTGTTTTTTGTTGATAAACGTCGTGCTTATAATATTGTTTATACACAAACACCATGAGCAATAATGCGAAGTGTAGTCCGATGAAAGCCATGAAGATGTTGTACAGTGTGAAGGAATAATTACCTTTAGGCAGCTCATTAAATAATAAAACCAGCGCTACCATGTTATAAATGACACTCAAAATGCTAGAGATCATCACGATGATAGATCCACTGCGTTTCAAAATTAGAGCCAAACCAACCAAACTAACCAGAATCAAAATGATTGGAATAAATGTGTAGACCCATTGGTACCAAAATATATCTAGATTCCAGAAAAAGAGTTGTGAAAGGGAAGTTGCACTCAGAAACAAACTGTATACTTGAATGACAATAAACATTGTTAATATATAGGATTTTCTCTCTGATAAAAGGGCCAATGCTAATCCAAGTGTCACCAAGAAACCGAAGAAGTGACGTGACATGTTGATGAATGTCCAATAGGCATTTGTGTAGTTGGATATCGCATTCCAAAATAATACCACACTCATGATTTTTAAAACCAAATGAATAAATCCACCATATTTTTGCCACACTTGGAGCATAGTATACCTCTTTCTTTACCATAAAAGACTAATAATATTAATTATTTATTTTATCGATGGTTGTTAGCCCTATTATAATCAATTATTTATGATTTTACAATAAGAAAAAGGTTAACCCATTCAATTTGGATTAACCTTCATAGCTTTATTCTTTAGGTTGTTCTGGTTCAGCAGGTGCTTCTGGTTCACTGTTCGGTGCTTCAACCGCTTTTGGCAATTTGACTTTCTTAACCGGTTTTTCTTCAACGATCACTTCAGGTTCTAAGGATACTTTTGATCCCGAGATTTCCTTAAAGAACATCATATCCACAATCATGATTTCAGCGAATATGAGCGGTAGGATGATTGTATAGCCTAAGGACAAAATCATACCGATAAATGGTACCAATCTCGCGAATATCGCGATGATCAAGCTAAGCACCATTGGAACGACTGCGCCAAGTAATCTCAACATGAATAAGTTTAATTTATTGCCATTCATCATCTCAAATGAAGACTTGAACGCTTCAGAAGTGGTGATGTCTGGATGCATTGTAATGATATAAAATAACGGTGCAAGCGCGAATGCGAAGATCACACCAGGAATGACAAATAGTACATACCCAGCACCGATGACCGCGATTTGTAATAACGATGCAATCAACAATCTGAGATATCTGTCAGCGGTCATATCTACACCGCGTAGCGTTTCAAACAAATCGGCTTCCCCTTTTTCAAGAAACGCTTTAAAAAATGAAACAGATGCGATCAATGCGATGGGTGTAAGGACAGGAATGACGAGTGAAATCAATAGAATCACTGAAAATAACAATAGCTTCACCAAATTCATGAAGCCCTTTTTAAATACGAGCTTATAAGCATCGATATGGTACTGAATGTAACGCATAAATCCCCTTTCTCCCATAGAGGGAAACGCCTTTACAACAACGTTTTACTTTTCAAGGTCATTATACCGCCCTCATGGCGTTATTTCAACCTAAAATCGTCAAAAAATGAATATTTATTTCAATCGGTTGTGCTAAAATAAATATGGACTAAAACGATGCGAAGCTGTATCACACTGAAAATAAAGTGTTTCATCATGCAACCAAACGTTGCGTGACAAATGTAACCAAGCGGTTTACAATGGGGTTGTTGGTGTAGATTTATATCCAACCAAGGAGTGATATATTATGAAAATTATCAAAGTCGAAAATTTAAAGAAAGAGTTCATCATATATGAAAAAGAACCTGGATTGAAAGGGGTCATTAAAAGCTTTTATAATGCTAAGAAAATCGTCAAAAAAGCCGTAGATGATGTTTCATTTACCATCCAACAAGGGGAAATTGTGGGTTATATCGGACCCAATGGGGCTGGTAAATCCACCACCATCAAAATGCTAACAGGTATTTTAACACCGACCTCCGGTGAAGTCAGAGTCGATGGCATCATCCCTTATCAAAAAAGAACCGTGAATGCGAAAAAGATTGGGGTTGTTTTTGGACAACGTACCCAACTGTGGTGGGACTTGCCATTGATTGAATCATTTACTGTCTTAAAAGAAATCTATCAGATCAGTGATGCCGATTATAAAGAACGATTGGCTTATTTTAGCGCGCTCTTTGGGTTAGATGAGTTCATCAAACAACCGGTGCGTCAATTATCTTTAGGTCAACGCATGAAAGCCGACATCGTCGCTTCATTGTTACATAACCCTAAATTATTATTCTTAGATGAACCCACCATTGGACTCGATGTCATTGCGAAAGAAAACATCCGTAAGACATTAAAAGAAATCCATGAAAAGTATCAAACCACCATCATTTTAACGACCCATGACTTAGCAGATATCGAAGAGTTGTGTGACCGTATCATGATGATTGACCAAGGTAAGATCATCTATGATGGCAGCTTAGAAACCATTAAGGCAAAGTTTGGTTCAAAGAAAATCGTTTGTTTTACGCTCAAGAATGATTCAGAGATAGACTTGGGTGTATTTGAAACCTTAAAGAAGAAGGATCCCGATTTAACGGTGTCCCTCGAAAACAAAGCACTCACAGTGATATTCAACAAATTAAAGATCAATGTGGGTGACATCATTGGACCTGTATTAAAACAAACCGAAGTACTTGACATCGATATTTCCGATGACCATCTCGAAAATATCATTAAGGCGATTTATAAAAACGGTCTATGAGATCGAAAATCAAAAAGTATTTACCGTTCTTTAGAACGAGTGTCATGAACATGTTCATCTATCGGGGTACGATTATCTTATGGCTTTTATTAGACGTATTCCAATTCTTTATGATGGTCTTTTTATGGATGAGCGTGTATGAGTACAACCAATCGATTCAAGGGTTTACCTTACATGAAATGTTGTTGTATTATTTGGTAACCAACTTACTCTATGTATTTTCTGATACCGAAGCCATGTACATCATGAGTGAAGAAATCAGAGAGGGTAGAATCAGTATGATGTTAATCAAGCCCATCTCATATAAAGCGAGACTCTATTCAGAAGTCTTTGGTCGCGTGATTGGGATATTCTCATTGACATTACCAATCGTGACCATCACAGCGGCTGTATTGCTTTGGGCATTCAACATCCCATTCGCTGTGACTGGATTACAGGTGTTACTCGCTGTGTTATTTGTCCCACTCATATTTATGTTGATGTTTGAGTTTGCGTATTTCTTTGGCACGATTTCGATCCATACCACCAATGTGTTTGGATTAGCCATATTGATGAATGTGGTGATTCGAATCGTATCTGGACAGTTGATTCCTTTGGCATTATACCCAAAAGCCATTTTGACTGTGATTTCATATTTACCGTTTAAATACATCAGTTATCCAACCCTCGTGATGTTGGGGAAATTATCCACCACAGATGCACTACAGGGGTTACTCATCTTAGCCATTTGGGTTGGCATATTCAATCTCTTTAGTAATCTCATCTTTAAGTTATCTTTAAAGAAGATAGTGGTCTTTGGAGGTTAATATGAAATATCTTAAAATCTATAGCATATTCTTTAAACAATATTTAAAAGGATTGATGGAATATCGTGTCGACTTTTTGATCGGTATGGTGGGGTTCTTATTTACCCAAGGGGCTGGTTTGTTATTCCTCTATATCATCTTTCAAAACATCACCGCACTTGCCGGATTCTCACTCAATCAGATTTTATTGATGTATGGGCTATCGCTGATTCCAAAAGGGATAGACCATCTGTTCTTCGACAACATTTGGCTCTTACCAAGGTATGTCAGACAAGGTGGAATGGACCGCTATATGTTGCGTCCAATCAATGCGTTGTATGTGTTTTTAATTGAACGCTTTCAACCGGATGCGTTCGGCGAAATCATTTTAGGGACATTTTTAGTCATTACCACATTGACCAACCTGAGTATCCCTTTTGATCCCGTGCAATTGATCGTGATATTCATCACGTTGTTCATCGGCATTTTCATCTTTACCGGGTTGAAACTGGCGACCGCATCCACTTCATTTTGGTTGAAAAACAGTTATCCACTCATTCAAGTCACCTATAACTTAAGTGATTTCATGAAATATCCAATCACGATTTTTCCAAAGGTCATGCAAGTGATTCTAACGTATGTGATTCCCTATGCATTGGTATCGTATTACCCAGCGATGTATCTATTTGGAGAAGTCAGTTTGATTCAACTCACCCTATACCTCGTACTGGTGACCCTATTCGTGATTGGATTGGGTTTATGGGTTTGGCATAAAGGCTTAAAACATTACGAATCGACAGGCAGCTAAAAAAAATGATTCCACGAAAACTGGAATCATTTTTTCTTGATTATTCTTTGTTTGAAACGACGATTTGTGGGAATGGAATTTCAATGTTGTTCGCATTGAGGATTTCTTTAATGAGTTTTCTCATTCCACGTTCAACTGCGTAATGTTGTTCATTTTCTGTTTTTACAATCGCCCTTAAAGTGACTTGAGAAGCATCCAAATTGGTCACACCGACGACGGTTGGGTCCTCAACCACTTGAGGGAATAAGGTTTTTAATACAATCAATTCTTTATTCAATAGTTCGATCACCGCTTGTACATTTTCTTCATAAGCAATACCAAAGTCGACAATCGCGATGGATGGGTTTCGAGAGTAATTAATCATGTTGGTGATTTCGCCATTAGCGAGTATCATCACATCACCCTTCCAGTTTTTAATCCTTGTGGTTTTTAAACCAATGTCGGATACTTGACCTTTAAACCCTTTCACTTCAACCGTATCACCCACATCGAAATGTTGTTCAAAGATGATGAAGAAACCAGCGATTAAATCATTGATGAATTTTTGAGCACCTAGACCAATGACCAATCCCATGATGCCTAAACCAGCTAAGGCAGGTACCACGTTCACACCCCAAATGGCTAGGATGATTAATATAGATAATATCCCTACTGTATAACGAATGATGCTTAAAGTGACTTTCGCAATCGTCTTTTTACGCTTTTGTAAAGGGGTGGCTTTGACACCGACCTTCTTTAAGGCGATTTTCGCAATCTTAACGATCATCATCGATAAGAAGAAAACCAATATGCTCGCAATCATACGTCCTAATGACGCTTCAATATAGGCAAGTGTGCCATCTTGGATGTCTTGAATCAGGGTTGAATAGTCAAATGACCATAACCATAAAATGAATAATAAACCACCGGTCATTAACAAGAATGAAGCGATGTAAATGACGATGATGGTGAATTTACTCAACCGTTCTTCGTATTTTTTGATGAGCTTGTTTTCAAAGATGAAAAAAACAATTAGAATGGCGAGGATGCCAATGGTGAATCCTGCATTGACCCACGCGGATTGTGATAAAAATGGTAGTAACATAACAATCATCCTTTCTATAAATACTATAACATAAGTGTATAATCAAAACCACGTTTACCACCTTAATTAATATTTCGAATTCGAAGCAAATGATTTGAAATCGAAATAACTATGTGTTACAATTCAAATCAAACGGAGGTTATTATGATATGAAAGATTTAAACATTGGCATCATTACTGGTTCAACCAGAGAAGGTAGAGTTTCACCACAAGTGGCACAATGGGTGTTAGACTATGCAAATCAAAAAGAACAGGCTAATTTCGAAGTCATCGATATTAAAGACTATAAATTACCATTCTTAGGTGAAGGATTCAACGATGGGGTTGTCCAATTTCAAAACAAATTAAAACAAATGGATGGATTCATTTTTGTGGTTGCAGAATATAATCACTCCATTACAGGCGCGCTCAAGAATGCATTAGATTGGGCTAGAGAAGAATGGAACAACAAATCCGCAGGCATTGTATCTTACGGTTCTGTTGGTGGTGCTAGAGCCGCTGAACACTTAAGAGGCATTTTAGGTGAATTGATGGTAGCGGATGTGAGAAGTCACGTCTTGTTATCGCTATTTACCGATTTTGATGGACAAACCTTTAAACCACAAGCTTTACACCAAACCAATTTGGACGCGTTATTAGATCAAGTGGTGCTTTGGGGTACTGCATTAAAGACTATTCGTAAGTAAAAGACTACCATTAGGTAGTTTTTTTTCTATTTACTAGGAAAGTTCATCTTTAATTGTTCTATTTTCTAACAATTGATTTGTGACTTTTATAAAATTTTCTAGATTATTTCGTTTAAAACACCCTCTTTCACTACTTTATATATAATTAAATATACGTATAAAATATATATTTTATCGACTATTTGTGGTATAATTTAGGTAAGAAAGGAGGACATCAATAATGCCTTATAAAGCCCTTAAAACAAGACTCTATCTTAATCCAAATCAACATCAGTTTCTATTATCATTAATGCGTGCTTCGAGAAGTCTATATAATCAAGCCCTTTATAATGTGAGACAACATTTTATAAAAACCAATGGCTACTTATCCTATAACGATAATTACCAATTACTTAAAGACAGTGAACATTATCGTTACTTAAGTACGACTCAAGGTCAAATGGTCATTCGTAAGGTCGATGAAGCGATGAAAGGATTCTTTGGATCTTTGAAGTCTAAGGTTAAACAAACCATTAGACTACCTAGATACTTAAAGAAAGATACCTATTATCCCATCTACGACAGAATGGTCTATAAACCAAATAGTGAAATCTATACCTTACCCAGAAGTAACTTCATTAAGAAAGTATCGAAAGCATTAGAACTGGATTCAAAACAGATTCATAAACATACCTTTGAGTTAAATGAAGTCGATTCACTATCCTTAGACATACCAACACCAACGTGTATCCAAAACAAACCAATCAAAGAAATCACCATCAAGTCCTATTATGATGGCCAGTACATCGAAGTGATTTATGTCTATATAGATGAAACCCTTAAAATAGAAACCAAAGATTATACAGAAACGATGGGTATTGATTTTGGGTATAACAACTTAGCGTTTTGTTCAGTCACGAATAATGAGCATTTATTGATTGATGGAAAGAGATTAAAGAGTATGAACCAGTTTTATCATAAGCGAATCGCGAAACTAGCGAGTATTAGACCCAATCAAAAGGTCTTAACCAAACAGATGATTCGTCTAATGGATAAACGTAACCATCAAATGGATTATGGGATCTATAAAGCAGCTAAACTCATTGTTGAGTTCGCCGTTAAACAACAAGTCAAAGAGATTATCATAGGTTATAATGACACCTTTAAAGATGAAAGACTATCCGATACCTATAATCAGTGGACTAAAAGTATACCCATCGCTAGACTAAGAGATCGAATCATCTATCTAGCAGAACAAATAGGTATCGAAACCAAAGTGATCAATGAAGCGTACACATCCAAAGCTTCATATCTGGACCAAGATGATTTCGTAAAAGGTGATTTCTCTGGAGTTAGAATTAAAAGAGGTCTATATAAAAGTCAAAAAGGCATCTTGATCAACGCAGATCAAAATGCCTCATTAAATATGATTCGAAAAGGTAATCCCAATGCCTTATGGATAGGGAATAAGGGTGTGAACACACCTAAGCGTACATACCTATTTGATATGTAGTCGCTTTAAATAAGACGAGTTAAATCGTTAAGAGGAAATCAAATCATTCTGTAAAGGGGGATTTATTCACCTCTTTGTTCTAATAGAGAGGTATATAGGTTATAATATAAGTAGAATTGGAGGGATTCCAATGACCTTTGATGTAAGAACATTGTTTCTCGCTAATATGATCATTTATGGTATCAACATTTTCGCCATCGCGATGTTATGGCAAAATAATGCAAACCGATATAAAGGCTTATTCCAGTGGTTGCTCTCGATTGTCCTAGTCTTTATCGGCAATTTACTCATCATGTTTAGAGGGTCGATTCCAGACTTTTTTTCAATATGGTTGGCGAATGTCATCATCATGATTGCTTTCCAAATCAATGTTTATGGGTTGGTTAAATTTTTCTTGCTTAAGTACCGCTTCTATTATCACGTGTTCTTTGGATTGTTCTATACGGCACTGTTCACATATTACACGTACCTTGAACCTAACCTTAATGCGAGAAATGGTCTCATTGGATTTTTAGGTCTGTTCACTTTTGGCAGTATGTTCATCTATATACACTTTGATTTGTCTGCTTATTTTAAACGAATAACTCGACAATTTGAAATCGTTTTAATATTATTCATGATTGGTAATTTGATTCGTATCATCTACGCCATCATTGACCCAACCCACCATGAAGATATCTTCCTGAATCACCCAAGAGATGTGCTATCAAACATTTTTGTTTCAGTATTCGCCATCATCTTACCGCTCGCTTTCATTATTCTAGTAAACAAGCGTGCGCTAGATGAAGTCGATGTCGAAGAAGCGAAATTTAAGAGTGCTTTCGATAATTCACCGGTCATCATGATCATTTCAAGGTTGTCATCTGGAGAGATTTATGATGTGAATAAAGCGTTTTTAGATACGTTTGAATTGTCACGAGATTTTGTCATAGGTAAAACGACTGCTCAAATCAAAATATGGGGTTCTGACAACCAAAGACGTGAAGAATTATTAAAAAGGATTGCGAAAAGGGAAGAAATAGAACACCAAGAAATGACCTTCTTCAAGATGAATGGTGACCCAGTTGAAACCATTTATTCTTGTCGTGTTATCCGCATGTTTGGCGATGACTTTTTATTATCCACAGCATCTGACACCACCCTGCTAGGCCGTGCGAAACGTGAGCTTATATACATCGCTACGCATGACGCTTTAACGGGACTACTCAATCGTCATGAGTTGGAGCACTACTACCAAGAATTGAAGGATATATATACCACAGAACTCAAACCATTTTCTGTCATTTTAATCGATTTAGATCGATTTAAAGCAGTTAATGATACCTACGGACACAACATAGGTGATGACTTGCTCATTTTAATTTCTAGGAAATTGTCATTGGTCTTTAAAGATCATTTTGTGGCAAGATTGGGCGGAGACGAGTTCATCATTCTATTAAAAAACCTAAACCAAGAAACTGAAATCATCAAATATATGATCAAGGCTAGAAATGAAATCACCAATCTTAAATCGATTGAAGATAAACCCATCGATATTGGCGCATCCATCGGATTCTCCATTTATCCAAAAGATGGTTTATATTTAGAGGATTTGGTTCGCCAAGCCGACAAGATGATGTATAAAGAAAAGGACTCGAAACGACGCGTATGAAACATGAATTTACAGTAACAAGCATCCTTGAGGATGCGAGAAAAAAACACGATGCGTTGATGGTTTTGGTTGAACAAAACGCATCCGTACCATTTTTATATATGGATCGTGATGAGAACATCAGAGATGTATTGTATCACTTATATGGCTGGCATCAAATCTTGTCGGATTTGATGACAAAGAATCCTATACCACCGATTGAACTCAGACCTGGTTATACCTGGAAAAACTTGACTGAACTCAACTACAAGATCAAGAAAGAAGCCGAATCATATACGCTTCATGAAGTCAAACACCTTTTCAATCAATCCCATAACCATTGGATGTCAAAGATAGCTCAGCTGTTTGATCATACGTTGAATGCTGCGGGGTTATACCCATTTACAGCGCCATCCAATTTGGGTGAATTCATCCATGAATGCATGGGTGGTCACTATCAATGGGCTATCCAAACCATCGAATTTCATTTAGGTGACCCGTACTTAAGACCTTTATTGGAAGGGTTTAAATCTTTACCAGAAGTTGAAGCGATTGTCTTAGGTGGATCCCGTGGAAAACAACAAGGGGATCATCTATCGGATTATGATATTTATGTGTACGCCACTAAACCAATCGATGTTGAAGAAAGAAGACGCATCATTGGTCCACACGTTTCTTTGATGGAGTATAACCATCAATTTTTCGAGACTGAAGATGATGGCGTCCTAAATAATGGCATCGGCATTGAGTTCATTTACAGAAATTTAGATGATTTTAAAGCCATGATGGAAAGACTGTTTAACGGACAAGTCAACCGTGGATACAGTACATGTTTCCTAGACAACTTACTGACCACCAAAATCATCTATGATAAAAAACGTGCCTATAAGTCCTTACAAGACACGTATCGTTTTATCGATAAAGCGGCGTTATATCAACAAGTGATTAGACAAAATATCCCATTACTATATGGCACTCAACCGAATTATTTCGATCAAATCGTAAAAGCAGTCAAGCGTCAAGATATCATCGCGGTGAATCACCGCTTAACCGAATACTTCAGTTTGTTTTTTGATACCCTGTTCGCCATCAATCAAATCAATCATCCGGGTGAAAAACGGATGTTAGAAAAAGCATTGAGCTTACCTAAACAACCCAAGGAATTGGAAAAAACCGTCGGAAAAGTATTCGATAATATCACTTCTGGTGACTTCTTAAAAGACCTTGAACAATTGACCTTAGACCTCATAAAACTAACCAAATAGATCAAACCCGAAAGGGTTTTTTCTTTTGTAAGAACGTATTAACAATCTTAGAATACCGCATAAAAAAGCGATATTATGTTACTTTGAAAATCAAATAGTTCGAAATTCAAAATAAAGTATCAAAAAATGCTTTGAAGTTCTTAATAAATGTGCTACAATGAGCGTGGTCTGTCCGAATGGATGGAGAGTGAACGTGAAAGGGGGATCTTTTTTAGATATGAATAAATCACTGTTACTCAAAGTTTCAAAATCCGTTTTACTTGGCTTGTTTGCGTTAGGTTACTTTTTACCTTTCGTGGTTGGTAAAGCCATGGGTGCTGACTACAGCGACTCGTTATGGAATGTTCAAGATTTCGCAACCCGTCTAGGTAGCACTTCAGATTCACCGCTTTTATTGGTCGTATTATCCTTATTGGTGAGCGTTGCTGCAGTTGTGGTGTTCTTTTATAAAGAATCACTCAGCAGATATGTCCACTTAGCCGCAGTTGTTGTGGGTTTAGGCGTTGTTTTGTACGTTTATTTCCAAGTGTTCGTCGACAAGTCTGCAGCCCTTGAAGGTGCGATTGGTGCTGGTTTAGTCACCATGAGCTTAGGCTTGGGTGTTTACCTACAAATCGTATTCGCTTTATTGTCCTTAGTACTAGAATTCTTAGGCGAAAAAGTATTTTCATTCTTAAAATAGTTTAATCCAAGAAAAAAGGAACCTTCACAGTTCCTTTTTTTGTTTTTTTAGGCTGGAATGACAGACCCACCATAGGTTTCTGTGATGAAGTCTTTCACCGCTTGGCTGTTTAGAATTTCAGCGAGGGCTTGAATCTTTTCAGATTCGAGTAAGCCTGGTCTGACCGCTAGTACGTTGACATACGGGTTGTTACCAGTGGATTCAATGAAGATTGAATCTTCTAATGGGTTAAGGTTACCTTCTAACGCATAGTTGGAATTGATGATGTATAAATTAGCTTCTTTGGCATTATAAGCCGAAATCAAAAAGTCAGGCGCAACATTGGCACGAATGACTAAGTTCTTAGGATTCGACACAATGACTTCACTGAAGTTGATTGAAGCAGCCAAGATATCAAAGTTTTCAGCTAAGCCAATCAAACCCGCTTGTGCAAGTAAGTTTAAAGCACGGCCATGGTCTGAGGTTGAATTGGATAAAAGGATGGTTGCACCATCAGGAATGTTGGACAGTGAAGTGATGGTGTTGGCATATAAACCAATCGGTTCAATATGAACATACGAAGCGATGACCAAATTCTTATCTGGATTTTCATTGTTGTATTTGGTTAAGAATGGGACGTGTTGGAAGAAGTTCGCATCCGCATCACCAGCAGCGACGGCTGGATTTGGGAAGTAATAATCGGATGTGATGATGACTTCTAGGTTGTAGCCACGTTCTTTTAATAATGGTCTAGCAAATTCTAAAATTTCTGCGTGAGGAATGGATGTCGCGATGACTTTGATGGTCTTTTCATTGTTGTTACAAGCCGCTAACGTGAAGCTAGCGAATAAGACAACCAGTAAAGTAATGATTTTTTTCATTTGAATGTTCTCCTGTTATTGATGGTTTAATTTTTTAGATACATAATCTCCAGTAATTTGGATGATGAATACGAGTAATAAAATGGTGAAGATGGATAGATACATCAAGGTGTAATTGTTGCCAAACTTACCATTTTCATAAGCTAAAAATGCGAGTCCACCTGCCCCAATGACTGCGGCAGCAGACATGAAGCCAACCAACGTTACCAAGGTGAGGGTAAACCCTGAAACGAGTGGACTTAAGGCTTCCTTAAAGACAATTCGAATGATGGTCCATCGAGATGCACCCATCGATTTTAAGGCCTCTAACGTGTTATCACTCACAGACTTTAAGGCGTTATTGACGACCCTTGCGAAAAACGGTGAAGCTGAGACGATGAGTGCAGGTAATGCACCTCTTGCGCCTAACATCGTACCCACCAAGGCACGGGTTAGTGGTATCATCATGATGAGTAAAATGATGAATGGGATGCTTCTCGCAATATCGTTGATGGTTGACAATACACGATAAGCAATGGTTCGTTGAATACTGGGTTTGATGATGGCGTCATTATCTAAGATATAGATTAAAAATCCAAGGATTAAGCCAATCACCAAGACAAATGCACCTGTACCAAACGTTAAGAATAGTGTTTCATACAAAGCCTTGATAAATTGGTTCCAGTCATATGCATTAAGCATAACGGTTTACCTCCACTTGATGTGCTTTCAGATAAGCAATCGCGTCTTCGGTTTGTTGTCCAAAGAATTGAACATAGAGAAATCCAATGGTCTCTGATTTCAAAGCCAAGGTTTTCGCGTATTTGATATTCACATCAATATGAAATTGCTTGATACAATCCGATAGAATCGTATCGTTGCTATTCTTATGGTTATATACAAGCTCATAGATATCGGATTCAGTGGTCTCATATTTAAATGTTTGTAAAAGGGATTTGGATACTTCAGATTGTGGATGAACAAATAAATCTTTGATGGGGGTATCTTCAACGATACGGCCACCATCCATCACTACAACACGGTCACATAAGGCTTTTACCACTTCGATTTGGTGGGTGATAAAAACGATGGTAACCCCTGTTTGTTGATGGATTTGTTTGAGTAAATCGAGGATATCGGTCGCTGTTTTTTGGTCTAAAGCGGAAGTGGCTTCATCACACAACAATACTTTTGGGTGGTTGGCCAGTGCTCTAGCAATCCCAACCCTTTGGCGTTCACCACCGGATAATGATTTTGGATACATGTCTTTCTTATCGGATAGACCTACTAAAGACAACAATTCTAAAATGCGTTTGTCTTTATCCTGAGGGTATTTCGCAATATCTAAAGGGAGTTTGATGTTGTCATACACGGTCATCGAATGAATTAAGTTGAAATGTTGAAAAATCATGCCGATGGTGTGACGCATTCGATCGATTGCCTGTTGCTTATGCAAATCGAGGTCATGACCATCAATGCTGACGACACCTTTACTAGGTTCAATGAGCCCATTGATGATGCGCACCAATGTGCTCTTTCCGGCCCCACTATACCCCAAAATACCCACAATTTCACCAGGCTGGATGGTTAGGTTGACATCCTCTAAAGCGTGAAAAGTTGTTTTTTTATTGGGATAGGATTTAGATATGTGTTTAAGTTCAATCATGGGAATCTCCTTTTGAAACAAAAATGCCTATCGCTTCGCGACAGGCATGTATTTATGATTATATGCGTCCATCGCTTATAGCTTTACCACCGTGATTGTTCCGGTTGGTAGACGTTCCTCGAGCTATATCTCTCCCGTCTTCTTGATAGTGATATTAAGTTAATCCAATTTTAGCACACCCATTATAAAATGTATACCCATATCCTAATGAAATCGCTTTTATGGGTTTACCATGGGATTCAAAATAAATGGGCTAATTATTTGAAATGAGCGTTGGGGATGTCTATACTAAGATTAGGGGTGATAGGATGCGAAAAGGATTATTTATTGCACACGTGGGTCTGGTATTATATGCAGTCTTCCACTTAATAACCAATTTCCAAGCGGGTACATTTTTATCGGATGTGGTATCGAATAACATCGATCCAACCCTATTCATGGTGTTCAATTTACTGGGGTTATTCCCGCTCGCGTTTTTATTATATGGTCTTAAATATCTAGAAATGAACCGAAAACAATGGGTATTTTTATCCATGGGATTCATGTTGGGTGGGTTTATGTTAACCATACCCTTCATAGAGGGTCAAATACAATCGAAAAAGGTATCCAAACGAACCCATATCGTCGCGTTGGTAGGACTCATCCTTTCTGTGATGACGATTGGCTACGGTATCATCTTAGGTGATTTCTCAGCTTACTATCAAGCTTTTCTATCTGATTCCTTTGTCCACATTATGACCATCGACTTTATATTCTTGTATGGTTTATCTATCTATTTATCCAAGATATCACATCAAAAATACTGGATTGCAGGGGTACCAGTCATCGGATTATTTTATCTATTATTTCAGGACACAGATTGATTTTCAATTTGTGTCTTTTTTGTAAGAAGCAAGTTTCTTGAATTTCAAAGTATATTTGATAAAATTAAATTGAATACAATTAATTGGAGGATAAGACAATGTCAATTTATGAATTCGAAGTCAAACGTTTAAACCAACAAAAAACATCATTAAGCAAGTATGAAGGCAAGGTATTACTCATTTTCAATAGCGCGACCAAGTGTGGCTATACCAAACAATACGACGCGATTGAAGCGCTCTATGAAAAATACAATAAGCAAGGGTTAGAAGTATTGGACTTTCCTTGTAACCAATTTATGAACCAAGCCCCAGAATCGAGTCAAGAAATCGATGCGTTTTGTAAACTCAAATTTGGGACAAAGTTTGAAACCTTCGACAAAATCGATGTGAATGGCAAAAACGCCGATCCTTTATTTAAATACCTACGTGCGAAAAAAGCAGTCGATTATCCAAAAACCAAATCGTCTTTATTAGATCGCATCCGTGGTGTCAATACAATCAAATGGAACTTCACCAAATTCTTAGTGGACAAACAAGGCAACGTCGTGTATCGATTCGGACCAAGTTTTACCCCAGAAGAAATGGAGTCTTTCATCAAGGAGTTGTTATAAATGAATTGGAAACTCGATGAACAATTGTGTTTCTTACTGTATGCGAGTTCGCGTAATGTGATCAAAGCGTATAAAGATATATTAGACCCGTTTGGCCTAACCTATACCCAATACATCACGATGATTGCGTTATGGGAACAAGACCATCAATTGGTCTCAGAACTTGGCGATAAACTACAACTCGATTCGGGTACACTGACACCTCTTTTGAAAAAACTCGAAAAAGATGGTCGTGTGACACGTGTTAGAGACCAAGAAGACCAACGAAAAGTATACATCAATCTAACCAAAGCAGGGAAAGATTTAGGGGTCGCTTGTCAGGTCGTGCCTGAGCGACTTTTACAATGTGTACAAATCGATTTTGACAAAGCAAAGCAGTTGTATTTTATCCTCAAAGGGGTATACAATGACTACCTCGAAGGAGACAAATCATGACCGAATTAGAAAAAAAAGCCTATATGCAAAAAGCGATTGACCTCGCACAACAAGGGGAAGGCTTCGTCAATCCGAACCCGTTGGTGGGTTCTATCATCGTAAAAGATGGCAAAATCATCGGTGAAGGTTACCATGAAAAGTATGGTGGACCACACGCCGAAGTGAATGCGTTTAATCACGCCACCGAGGATGTCGAAGGGGCAACGATGTTCGTGACCTTAGAACCATGTGCACACTACGGTAAGACACCGCCTTGTGCCTTAAAAATCGTTGAAAAGAAGATTAAGAAAGTCATCATCGCGAAAACCGACCCGAATCCGTTGGTCAACATGAAAGGGATTGAAATCCTCAAAAATGCGGGGATTGAAGTGGAATACGGTTTTATGAGCGATCAAGTCGAACTTCAAAATGAAATCTTCTTAAAATACATTCAAACCAAAAAACCGTTCGTTTCCATCAAATACGCGATGACCGCCGATGGCAAACTCGCGACTAAAAACCTCGACTCCAAATGGATTACCAACGAAGCATCGAGAGCTTATGTTCATGAGCTTAGAAATAAGCACATGGCCATCCTGGTGGGTGTCAACACCATCATCCATGATGATGCGAGACTCAATACGCGTTTGGATAAACCACACCGTAACCCAATACGCATCATCATTGACCCAGAACTCAGCATTCCAAGAGATGCCTATGTCATTAAAACTGCCACGGTTCAACCGACTTGGATCGTGACCAAAAAATACGAACAACGCTTGGTGGACCAAGGGGTTCGTATCATTCAAATGCCTGAGATTGATTTTGTTCAGCTAATGGACAAATTGGGTGAAGAAAAAGTCGACTCTGTCTTAATTGAAGGCGGTTCTTATACCCATGGGAAAGCCTTGGAATCAGGTATAGTCGATAAAGTATATGTATTCATCGCACCGAAACTCATCGGTGGTACAAAAGCACTCACACCGGTGGGTGGTGAGGGGGTCGCCCTCATGAGTGATGCTTATCAACTCAAAAACGTTAAATATACCCCATTTGGAGACGATATCCTGATGGAAGGTACAATCATAAAAGGAGCATAATCATGGACAATTTATTCCACACAGTAGAAGAAGTATTAGAAGATATTAAAGCCGGTAAACCAATCATCCTAGTCGATGACTACGATGAAGACAATACTGGCGATTTCGTGGTAGCCGCAGAAAAAATCAGTCAAGAGACCTTAGCATTGATGGAAAAGTATGCGAAAGGGATCATCAACATCACCACAGAAAAAGAACGTTTCCACGCCCTAGGCATTCAAGCCTTGTATGAACAAACCATCACCGCATATCAAACCGCGAAAGTGATGTCTGTTGAACTCAACTGTATCGGAGACCGTACAGAAAAAGCACTCAAAACGATTAAAGCGATTTTGAATCCAGATACCAAACCAGGTTCATTTTTCCAACCAGGGGTCATCTTCCCAATTCAATACCGTCAAGGTGGGGTCTTGAAGCGTGCAGGTCGCCCAGAAGCTTCGGTAGACTTCGCGAAACTCGCTGGTTTATACCCAGCAGGGGTCACTTCGATCATCTTAAAAGAATCTGGTGAACCTTACCGCTTATATGAACTTAGAGACTTAGCACAACAACTCGGTTTAAAATGGACGGCAGTTTCATCCTTAATTGAATTCCGTAAACGCAGTGAAAACTTCATCAAGCGTGCGGCAGAAGCGAACCTACCAACCTCACATGGTGAGTTTAGAATGATTGGTTTCGAAAACGCCATCAGTGGCGAACACCATGTCGCGTTGGTCAAAGGAGACATCAAACCTGGCGATGAAGTCTTGGTAAGAGTCCACTCTGAATGCTTAACAGGGGATGCATTCGGTTCGATGAAGTGTGACTGTGGTGAACAACTCCAAGCCGCTTTAGATAAGATTGAAAAAGCCGGCAAAGGGGTATTGGTTTATATGCGTCAAGAAGGCCGTGGGATTGGTTTAATCAATAAAATCAAAGCATATAACCTCCAAGATCAAGGCATGGACACCGTTGAGGCTAACCTCGCACTCGGTTTCGCAGAAGACTTAAGAGACTATGGTATTGGGGCTCAAATCCTCAATGATTTAGGTGTAACCAAAGTCAAACTCATGACCAATAACCCGTTAAAACTGTCAGGTTTAACCGGTTATGGCATTGAGATTGCTTCGAGAGAACCAATCCAACTCAACCACAACGAACGCAATGAATTTTATATGAAGACCAAGAAAGACAAAATGGGCCATATGCTCAAATTCAAGGAATAAATCATGGGGTACAAAACCATTTGTTTGGATTACGATGGTACCATCCATGATAGCATCCAAATCTATTACAAAGCGTTCTTAAAAGCCTTTGACTATTTGGTCCAACATGGCTATCAAGCCAAAAAAGATTGGACCAAAGATGAAGTCAAACGCTTTTTAGGACAAAACCCACCCGAAATGTGGGCTTCCTTTAAACCAGCTTTACCAGAAGAGATCATCGCGATTGTTTCTAAAATGATTGGCGAAGCGATGCGCGATTCGATTTTGAACCATGAAGGGGTTTTATTTGACGGGGCACTCGATACCTTAGCCTACTTAAAAGAAAAAGGTTATACCTTGGTATACCTTTCAAACTCCAAAAACTATTACATGGAAATCAATAAGAACGAATTCCGTTTAGACCGCTATTTTGATCAATTTGTATCTTCAGAAATGTATGGTTATATCCCTAAAAAAGATATTCTTGCGAAACTCAAAGACACACTCCCACAACCCATTTTAATGGTTGGCGACCGTATCCACGATATGGAATCGGGTCACGCCAATCAAATTGATACCGTGGCGTGTTTATATGGGTACGGTAAAGATGAAGAATTCATAGGGTCTACATATCAGATTGATGAAATTAAAGCATTGATAAAATTATTATAAGATTACGACTGTTTTAAACCCACTTTTATTGGTGAAAAACAGTCTTTTTCTTATTTTCACACAGGATTTCATATTATGATTAAAAATCATGTGAATTTTGGCTATATCTAGATCATCAAAAACAATTCATGTTATAGTGATATCATCTAAATCGATTGGAGTGATCGCTTTGAAAAAAATATATACGATTGTATTACTAATATCCGCTTTTTGGGTATTAACGGCTTGTCAATCTAGCGTAGGCAAATCCATCGACATTGCGGTGATTGCTGACGAGCATATTGAATTGATGATCTATGAGGACGAAGCGTTTGATCAGGTAATCAATGATCATACACTACACTTCCTAACGTCCGAAGACGAAAAAACCGATGAGACAACAACCATTTACTTTCAATTGATCTTTGAAGAAGGGTATGAACTCGATCAAATTGTTCAGGACGATACGCTATTAACCATCGTGACCTTAGATTCTGATTTGGGTCATTATGCAATCACAGTACCGGTTAAAAGCAGTCAAATCACTGTTACCAGCAAACTATCAGAAACCACCGAATTGGATAATGCATTTGAAGGCACATTTATTTTGGATGATCATGTTTCAGTGATTATTTATGAAACACAAACCAGCACAGAAGGTGAAGAAAGCCTAATCGGGGTTGCGAAAGATGGTACCACGGGTGAAATCCTCATCGATGGTGAAGGGCAAATCAACTTCAAAGTGGTATTAGACGAAGGATATGTGATCAAAGCCATCACCATCACACCAACCAATTATAAAAATTTAAAACTACCGACAGAACTCGGTGAAAACACCTATCGAATCACGAAAATTACCAGTGATATCACCATATCTATTACAACAAAATCCATCAACTCGACGTACAATGATTCTGAACCAACCTCGATTTATTTCAGCGAATCTAACATCACCGTTGACAATGATAATGGATTCGTTTCTATAGAGGGTAATGTCGTTACCATTACCAGTGGTGGGTCTTATTATGTTGAAGGAGTATCATCTGAAGGTTCTTTGATAATCAATGCGACTGATGAAGTATTCGATTTGGTTTTTGGGCATTTATCACTATCATCATCATTAAATGCACCCATTCAAATACTATCCGCAGATAAAGTGAATATCCGTATTCCTACAGGGATACAAGTCTTATTGAATGATTTAAGACCAATCCAAGTGAGTGAATCTGACGACACACCCAATGCTGCTTTATATGCCAATGAAGATTTAAATTTATCAGGTTCAGGTGAACTCGTTATCCAAGCAACCTACAATAATGGCATTGGTACCAAAGACGATTTAATCATTGATGGGTTATCAATCACGGTAGTTTCTGCCAACCACGCCATTAAAGGTTCAGATTCAATCACCATCACTAGTGGTACATTTGTCCTCACGGCTCAAGGTGGAGATGGGTTAAAAACATCGAATTCAGACGTGTCTAGCAAAGGCAATCAACGAGGAACGATTACCATTTCAGGGGGCACATTTGTTATAAATGCAGCCACAGATGGTATCGATGCAGCGTATGATGTGGTGATTGAAAACAATCCTACAATTCATATCTACACCTCAACCACTTACGCATCCAATGTAAGCACGCCCGTTGAAAATACCAATGATATCTTATATATCAGAGTACCGTCTAATTTGTATAATGCCAACTATCGTTACGCGGTTTATCAAGAAGATGCAGCATCGAGTATTGGCACGTGGGTCAATGCATCTTTAATCGGTCAAGTAAACATATCAGGACGATTCTATTATTTGTATGAAGTCAGCTTAGATGCATCCCTTGATTATTTTACGATTTATCGATTCAATATATCTGCCAGCAATTCGACGACCACGTTTGTGTCCAAGTCCGAAAAAGCAAAATGGAATGACAATTATAATATGACGACACTTTCGATTTCCGGTACATCCATCACTTATAGTTTTGGCCTATACGCAACATCAGGTTTAGAATATTCCGCTAAAGGCATTAAAGCAGACAATGAAATTCGCATTGCTGGTGGGGTTATTCACATTCAATCCTATGATGACGCCATTCACGCAAATAACGATGTTTTATTAGAAAATGGGGTAAACGGTACAGGCAATGTAACCATTCAAGGCGGGACCATTGTAATTACCACCAAAGATGATGGCATTCATGC
Organism: Paracholeplasma manati; assembly: GCF_025742995.1. Lineage (NCBI taxonomy): Bacteria > Bacillati > Mycoplasmatota > Mollicutes > Acholeplasmatales > Acholeplasmataceae > Paracholeplasma > Paracholeplasma manati. The sequence goes on from NZ_JAOVQM010000002.1 coordinate 282,746, forward strand.
GGATCAATCGGTGCTCATCGCTGGTGGTGCGATTGAAATCGTCACCTCGTATGAAGGTATCGAAGGCAATGTCGTTAAAATTACCGATGGTATCATTAAATTGTTTTCTACCGATGATGGAATCAACGCGACATCAGGTAGTCTTTCTCCAAAAGTAGAAGTTACCGGTGGTTATCTTGAAATTTCGGTCGGTACTGGGGACACAGACGCGATTGATTCAAATGGTAGTTATGTTCAAACCGGTGGATTTGTGGTTTCCATGAGTGCACTTTCTGGTGGTATGGGTGGTGCATTGGATACCGATGGTTCAGTCAGTATTTCAGGCGGTACATTTATTGGTATTGGTTCAAGTGAACATGTCCCAAGTTCAACTGGTAATAACCGTTCTACAGGGTCCATGACCGTCAGTATCACACCTGGTACATATGTGGTTAAGGATAACAATGGACAAATCATTTTAACATTTACGACCTCAACATATACGTATAACAGATTGTTCATCACATCTGATCAGTTGAAACAAGGCACGAGCTATACATTGTATCGTGGAGAAACCAGTGTAAAAACATGGACTCTATCTTAAAAAAATAACACTCTATCCAAGAGTGTTATTTTCATCAAATAGCCATGGCAATGCTTTTTGGATGCCACGATCCCAGTAGTCCCAATTGTGTTCACCATCATCAAAAATGAAGGTGTGAGGGACTTGTTTTTCCTTTAAAAACTGTTCAAATGAACGATTGTCTTCGATTAAGAAATCTTTATCACCACAGGTGAGTAATAGTTCTGGCATTCGGTTGGACTTTAGGTTCTTTTCTACCAAATGTCTTAAATCGTTTTTACCCGTTGTTTTTTTGCCAAACATCAAATCAAATTGAGGTAAACGGTGTGCCATCCAAGGGATCGCACGAATGAAATCTGGGTTCATGACACCAGATAAACTAACCGCTTTAACAAACTTTTTAGGGTTGCTTAAAGCGAACTTCAATGCGCCGTAACCACCCATCGATAAACCTAAGATATAGGCTTCCTTTTGAACAGGGAAGAGGTTTTCGATAAAAGGGACCAATTCTTTGGTGAAGTAGGTATAATACTGTAACCCCACCACATGGTCTGTATAATACGCATTGAACCCAGAAGGCATGATCACACAGACACGGCGATTGCGTAAGTAACGCTCAATCGCGGTGAGTCTGGTCCAGTCTTGGTGGTCGCCATTATAGCCATGTAGTACATAAAACGGACGTAATTGTTCATTCTTTTTTAAGTCATCTGGTACTAAGACCGTTAGAGATGTATTCATTTCTAATGCTTGTGAGAAAAACGATAATTGAATTTTTGACATGATTATGTCTCCTTGATTGGAATGATTTTAATGTTTTCTTCCCCACCATAATAACCGTGGGTGATGATGAGTGAATCGTTGGTAATTTCATAACTACAATACGCATCCTCGCCCGTATCACATGAGAACACTTCATGGTAGAACAACCCTTGGCGTAGATAAAAGCGATCCACCCCAGCGAAGATGAACTGGCGTGATTCAACCACAATCCCTGCATCGGGAAGTACGGTTTTATTGGGTGATTCAAATAAAACCACAATGAAGAATACATAGGCTGCGATGAGTGTGAATAAAGTCATCAATATTTTGATCAACCATTGTCCGGATAATACCACAATAAAGTAGATGATTGCGCCACCAAGCGGGATCAAATATACGTAGCTGTTGAACTGTGATAAACTGTCTAGTAAGGTGAGTATACCCAAACGATTAAGGCTAAATGATATCAGACCCATGAGTATCAGAAAACCCGCTATAATGATCCAATGTTTGGTCTTCATAGGGTATCCTCATTGGGATAAATGACACCGATGTGTTGTCTGATTTCATCCATTTGAGCTAGAATCTCTAAGGTGTTTTCAACATTCATCCATGGGGTTCGATACGATTGATTTTCAACCGCTTCAATGAACCCTAGGATTTCAAATTCATAACCATTGACCTTATGTGGTAAATCGATGTGTTCGATGACTTGATGATTTAAATCATAGATAAAGGCTTCATGGGCACCCCAAAAGAAAGGTACTTTAATCGATCCTTTGGACCCATAAATCCAAGCGTCTTTACCGCCTTCTTCAATCACGGACGCGTGTAAATGAGCTACTTGATGGGGGTAATGGTAAGTTAAATCCACTGTACCATCCACACCTGTGTGGGTGAGTTTCGCTTTCGCATCGATTTTATCTGGTTTACCCAGCACCAAATTGGCATAGGTGATCGGATAAATACCGACATCCAATAAAGCACCACCACCTAAGGCAGGGTTCATCAACCTGGCTTCATCGGCTGGATTACCACCAAAAGCGAAATCCACCTTCATCGAAACCACATCGCCAATCACGCCAGACTGAATGCGTTTAAGCACGGTTTGAGTGAGTGGTAAAAACCGTGTCCACATCGCTTCCATGACAAACACCCCTTGGGCTTTAGCCAGTTCAAAAATGTGTCTGGCTTGTTTCGCATTGAGGGTAAAAGCTTTTTCACACAAAATGTGCTTTTTGTGTTTTAAGATAGCCAGCATTTGTTCATAATGTAACCCATGCGGGGTTGCGACATAAATCGCATCCACCAATGGGTCTTGATATAACGATTCGTAATCCCCATAAGCAGAGACAAAACCATACATTTGTTGATATTCACGTGCTTTTTCTAGTTTACGGCTGGCGACTGCTTGAAGCGGTATACCACTGCCTTGACATGCCTTGGAAAATGCATGGGCAATCGCACCGGCACCGATTAATCCGAAACGTAACATTCCTATCACCTCATCATATTTATTCTAACATAGATAGAAAAAAATAAATGGCTTAGTTGAAAAATAGCGAACTCTGTAAAAAATATGCGAAATAATCAAGAAATACATAGTGTTTTATAAAAAATGGCGTTATAATATAGCAAAAGCATCCATTCATAAGGGGGATATTATGAGAGCACTACTTAAATTAATCTTACTCGTCTTACTAGGCCTAACCGGACTATTCTACTTTTTACCTTTGATTGAAAACGCCGATTCTTTAGTCGCTGTCGTTCAAGCATTCGAAGCCAATATGGCATGGGTAGAATCCTTATATCTAGAAGTCGCAGCCGTACTTACATTTGGTAGAGACTTGATGTTACTCATGATTTTTGAAGTCATGTGTATCATCGCTTTAAAGAAAGACAAATAAGATGAAACCCGGCAACGGGTTTTATTTTTAAAGGGGGACATCATGAAAAAAGTGATCGGTATCGGTGAGTTATTGATTGATATGATGCCTAATGAAAAAGGCAAACGACTCAAAGACGTCACAGGGTTTACCAAGAAAGCCGGTGGCGCACCTGCGAATGTGTGTGTGGCTGCAGCCAAATTAGGCACAAGTAGTGTTTTTTTAGGTGCGGTTGGTGATGACGCGTTTGGTGATTTATTGATCGATGAGTTAAACACTTATGGGGTGAATACTGAGTATATGGAAAGAAGTACAGTCGCCAATACGTGTCTCGCTTTTGTTACCTTGACACATGAGGGGGAACGGGACTTTATCTTCTACCGAAACCCAAGTGCCGATCAACTGTATCGAGGACTCAAGGACTTATCCATTTTAGATCATCAGATCCTACACTTTTGTAGTGTTTCGTTGTTGGGTGACTATCCAATGGTAAACACCCATCAACGCTTGTTAAAACATGCGAAAACACATCAAACCATTGTCAGTTTTGACCCAAACATCCGTTTAGCATTATCGAGTGACCATGTAACCTATCAACAAACCATAAAAGCTTATTTATCCTATGCAGATATCTTAAAAATCGGTGTGGATGAGTTAGAATTCATCACAGGAAAACAAGTTTATAAAGACCAAATCCAATGGTTAAGAACCTATCCGTGGCGAATTTTAATCATCACCTTGGGTAAGGATGGTGTTCATATCTATACCCAAAAAGAAGACGTGATTGTCCCTAGTTACGCTGTAAACGTGGTTGACACCACTGGCGCAGGGGACGCTTGGATTGGGGCCTTTCTCGCACAATGTGCCAAACACGATGAATTGCCAACAAACATTCTAATACTCTTAGATTACGCCAAGGTTTCTAACGCATTCGCGGCGTTAACCACCACCCACATGGGTGCGATGGAAGCCATGCCCAATTTAGTCGAATTAAATGAATTTCTCCATGAAAAAGACCTCAAAAAATGAGGTCTTATTTGTCTTTATAACGGTTTCTTGGGTGCACACGACACGCATCAGAACAAGAACCACGGTATTTGATTTCATTTTCAACGGTACATAGGATTTGTTTATTACAATCCGGGTTGGCACAGTTGATATACCTTTCACAAGGTTCCCCAGTGAAATGGTCTTTACCAACAATCCGTGGGTTCACTTGATTGATGGGCACAGCGATTCGGTTGTCAAACACATAACACTGTCCATCCCAATAAGCCCCTTGAGCAACCGGGTCTTTCCCATAGGTGACGATTCCACCATGGAGTTGACCGACATCGTCAAAGCCTTCCCGTTTGAGCCATCCTGAGAATTTCTCACAACGGACCCCGCCGGTACAATACGTTAAAATCTTTTTACCCTTAAACTGTGCTTTGTTTTCTCTAATCCAGTTTGGCAAATCTCTAAATCGCTTGATTTCAGGTTTGATCGCACCTCTAAAATGACCCAAATCGTATTCATAGTCATTTCTCGCATCGATGATGATGGTGTCAGGGTCTTGGATGCGTTCAAAGAACTCTTTGGGTTCGACATAACGCCCAGTTAATTCTTTTGGGTTCACATCGTCTTCTAAACTGAAATTGACCAACTCATTTTTAACACGAACATGCATCTTCTTAAAAGCATGTCCATCGGCTTCATCCATCTTATAGGTGACCCCTTTAAAATACGGGTGTTGTTCCATCCAATCGATGTAGATTTGGACTTGTGATACTGTCCCGGATACAGTCCCATTGATGCCTTCTTCAGAGATATAAATACGACCCAACAGGCCAATGCTTTGACAGTAAGCTAAATGTTCTTCACGCAAGACTTGTGGATCCTCAATTCGAACATAGTGATAGTATAGTAAAACGCGATAATCTTTCATAAAATCCTCCGATACGATAGTTATACTATAAGAAAATATCTATAGATATTCAAACCATATGCACACCCTCAAATAGAAAAAATATAATATAAACACCAATAAAATCCGAACCTCATCCGTATATTAGATGCTGGTGATTCAAAATCAGCATCTCCCACATAAAAAGCATGGCCATTGTCATGCTTTTTTTCAATATTTACGCCAATATACGTTATAATGATGTATGGAGTGATTTTATGATCTTAGACTGTATCGTCATTGGGGGAGGACCAGCCGGTTTGATGGCTTGTAACCAACTCGAAGGGCACAAAAACTACATCCTATTGGAAAAAAACGATAAAGTCGGTAAAAAATTACTGCTCACCGGTGGAAAACGTTGTAATATCACCAATAACCTACCCGTTCGAGATTTCATCGAATCGTTACACATGCCACATAAACGTTTTTTATACCCGGCCTTAACCCAATTTGGACCGAAAGATGTCATTCAGTTTTTTGACCTTCGTGGGTTAGAACTCGATCTGGAACAAAACTTCAAATATTTTCCCAAAACAGGTAAAAGCCAATCGGTTTTGGATGCGTTACTAAAAGGCATTAAAACCGAACGCATTCACTACAAAGAACCTGCCAAGAAAATCAGTAAGCAAGGGGATTTGTATTTGGTTGAAACCGATTTGGATACGTATTTAAGTAAAAATGTCATCATCGCAGTAGGATCTAACGCTTACCCAACCATGGGGTCATCAGGCGACGCTTTGGTGTTTGCGAAATACTTAGATATTCCTTATAAACCCTATACCCCAGCTGAAACCTATCTATTTTCAGATAAAGTCAAACAACAAGATTTAGACTTACAAGGTGTCGCACTCACCACAAAAGTCCGAATCAATCAAGATAAAAAGACACACGATGGGGATATCCTATTTACCCATTTTGGGGTATCTGGACCCATCATTCTACACATTTCAGAACTCATTTACGACAGACTTTTAAAAGAAAAAGTCACACTTTACATCACGCTCACAGAGGTTGAACCGATCCCTGTATTCCATCAAGCTAGAACCACCAAGGATACCATACTAACCACTTTGGAAACCATGACATCGAAACGTTTAGCTAAGAAAGTACTCGATGTGTCTGGCATTGAGAACAAACGGGTTTCGGATATGAAAAAAACAGAAGTTGAACGTTTAAATCAACTCTTAACCGCTTTTCCAATACCCATTGATGGCGTTGAAGTCAAAGAAAAAGCCTTTGTCAACGCAGGTGGGATTGACGTGAAAGCACTGAATCCACAAACCATGGAAACCATTCAATCACCGGGGTTATATTTCATTGGTGAGTCTACAGACTTACAAGGACCCATTGGTGGATTTAATATTACCATCGCTTTATCCACAGGCAGATTGGCTGCCAAACACATCGTATCGAAGGGGTAAATTATGGCCAGTTCACAAGATTATGTTACCTATGTGGTTGAAAAACTCAGACGTTTTTATGATGTAACCTATCGTAAGATGTTCGGTGAGTACATGATTTATATTGACTTAAAACCCATCATTTTGGTCTGTGATGATCAACCGTATCTCAAAATACACGAATCGACCACACCCATTTTGAAGGATGCGGAAACGGGGTATCCATACAAAGGTGCGAAATTGCATTATTTGCTCGATATCGATGATGATTACATCACCAAACAAGCCATCGATGCGTTGTTACCCCATGTGGTCATCAAACCCAAAAAGAAGAAATCCATTTAGGAGTCCCTATGAACGCTAAAACAAACTATGTCGACATTGAAACCAGACAATATTTTCACCAAGCCAACCTGGTATACATGTCGACACTCGCTGCCGATTTAATCATCATTCCCATCATATTCTTTACGGGAAGCATGGTCTCATTCTATGGCAACATCATCGGTTTTATCATTGCATTGTTGGCTGTATATTTGAATAAAAAGAAGAAATATGGCTTATCAGCATTCCTATTCATTCTAACCATCACAGCCTTAGGTGTTGTCCAAGTGCTTTTGTTTGGGTTGAATTCAGGCTTTATGTACTATTTTTTCAACATGAGTGTTTTGATTGTCTATACCAAATGGCGACCTAGTTTAAAACTGGTTGGTGTCATCACACAAGTGGTATTGTTCGTCCTCACATTCATTTACGCGATTAACAACCCACCCTTCTATCCTTTAGCGATGGGTTGGCTCATCTTTTTCCACATCTTAAACTTTGTTTTAAATATCACAGGTGTGGCGAATTCAGCGTATTATTATATTAGAATCGCGAACGACGCGCAAAAGACCTTGTCAACGTTAGCATCCACAGATTATTTGACAGGTGTGAATAACCGTGTGGCGTTTGATACCTTCATGCAAGAGAAAAAAGCGCTCTTCGACAAAAACAAACGCACGTTTGGTTTGTTGATGATCGATGTGGATCACTTCAAGAAGATCAACGACACCTATGGCCATGGTTGTGGTGACGATGTGTTGGTAGATATCGCAACTCAATTAAAAGAGGAACGTGGCAATCAAGATTTTATCGCCCGATATGGTGGTGAAGAATTTGTCTATGTCATCGACGCATTTCAAGCGAATACGGTTCGTCAGGTTGCGGAAAGGTTGAGAAAGAAAGTTGAAAACCATACCTTTAAATATCAAAAACAAGAGATTAAATTGACCATCTCGATTGGTGGCATATTTGTAAATAAAACGTGTCATAACACCTTAGATGGTTGGATTGAATGTGCAGATAAGCATCTCTATCAAGCCAAGGATGATGGCAGAAACCGTGTGATTATTGGAGAAACAACCGATGCAAGCTAAATTTTTAGTACCCAATTTAACGTGTCAAGATTGTAGTTGTGGCCACTGTGCCCAAATGTTACTCATTGGTCTTAAAAGCCATAAAGACATTTTATCGGTCAAAGCAGACTATAAACAAAAGACCCTTGAGGTCGACTTTCAAAAACCGATGACCATTCGAAGAATCATGATATTTGCGAAAAACAAAGGGTACGACATTGAAGAAATCCAAGCACTGTGAAGTGCTTTTTTTTCTTTTTTATATCATTTCTAATGTAAAAAACGTGTTTTTATTAAAAAAATATTAAAATAAGTCCGAAAAATAATTGTCTTTTTTAATAGACGGGTGTAAAATATTATAAAAAAGAAAGAATGTGAATAAAATGAAAAAAATGACCGGTGTCCTATGGATGCTCGTTGGCCTTTTTTTTGTGCTAACAGCTTGTGACCAAGTACCAGAGTTCAACATCGACGATGTGAACATTGAAGCAGTGAATCAAATCAACATCCCTGCAGGGACTTATACCTTAGAATATTCCATTGAAAATTGGAGTGAATTGGTGAAGACCCATGGGGCAGAACTTGCCATTGAAGTTAGAAACAAATCCAACCAAGTGGTGACATTAACAGGCAATCAAATCACCGTTGAAATTGGTGAAGTTTATACCGTGAATTTAACGGTAACTGTTGAAGGCGAAACCATCCAAAAAACCTTTACAGTCACCGCAGTCACCCCTCAACAAGTTGAATACAGTGTGACCTTTGACCTTCAAGGTGGTGTAGGCAGTTTCCCAGAACAAAGTGTGATTCATGGTGGCATACCGAATCTACCTGAAACCGAACCGACCAAAGACGGCTACGTGTTTACTGGTTGGTTCTATGATGTAGCACTCACACAATTCTGTGATTTTGCAGAACCGATTTATGAAGATATCGTTTTATACGCTGGTTTCGAAGTGATTGAAAATCAAATAACAGTGACCTTTGTTTCCAATGGCGCGAATGAAGACTTCCCGCCACTGCATTTATCCATCGGGTCATTTTTACCAAGTTTGGTTACGCCAACCAAGACCGGTTACCGTTTTGAAGGTTGGTATATTGACCCAACATTCGAAACACCATTTTTAGTTGAAGCAACTAACCTATATCAAGATACGACCCTCTACGCCAAATGGTTTGATACTTCATTGAGTACCTATAAAGTAACCTATGATTTAAATGGTGCTTTACAAACCGGTGAAATATTCGAAATGGTCGTTCAACATGAAAAAGCCCAGGGTTTTGGTATGACCCCTGTTAGAACCGGATATCGTTTAGAAGGGTATTCTCTAACCGCTGATGGTGCAGAATTATATGATTTTGATACCCCAGTGGAAAGTGACATCACACTCTATGCCATCTGGTTATATAACTATACCGAAGTTGAACACCCAACGTATTTTACCGACATCAGTGCGATTGATCATTCAAGATTAGATGAATCATTCAAAGTAGAACAAGTCATGCAAGTGGCTGCGAATGCTGCGATTTATCGATTCAAACAGGACCACAATGTGGATGAAGACGCGACAGAATATGGCGTTTTATATGGGGAATCCAATGTGCTAACTTACCAACAACGCGGTTTAATGAAACTATCTGATACCCCATTTTCTGGTAATGTTACATTCATTGACTATTTATTTGATACAAACCCACTCAAAGAAAATACTACCTATTATATGAGAATATATGTGAAGTTTGAAGATACCATCCTTTATAGTGATGTTCAATCCTTTGAAACCATTCATGTGGTTGAAGGTGGTAACGCAGTTGGTTTAAATTATGTTGTCTCTGGTGGTGAATATTATCATAGTGACCCACAAATTCAAAACGTATCTGTATTTTTCTATGAAGTCTTGGATGGATATGAAGCTAAAGATAACCATCATGATTATCAAAGCTATAACAATATTACGGTTCAAGGTACGCACCGAGTGATCGTTACAGATTTAAGTACCAATGAGCAATATTTACATGTCTATACACTCAAATTCGACAAACCATTTGTGAGTACAACCTTTTATGGTTTCATCGATGCGACACCTAGCAATGTTAAATTTGAGTTTAGAGCAACCCTTTTACATGAAGACCGTTATACTTATCCAATCAGTGATGCAGGTTTCTTGTATTCAAGAACCACTTTCGCATTATTGAAAGGTGTTCCAGGTGTGCATGACGTCGATGCAGATTATGAATCCTCAACCAATTTGATTAAGTCAACTCAAGGGATGGACTTTAATGATCATGACATGTATTACGTTAGAAGCTATGTCGTGTTATCTGGACAAATTCATTACAGTAACTACATGTATGAATTGACTTATGATGCCAGTGAATTGGGTTATAAAATTACCAAAACCATTTATTTAGAAACACAAACCATCAACATGGAATACCCATATGAATACTTTGTCGGGACATCAAACTATACCTTACACTATTATGATGGTAGTGTGGTGAATAAATCGAGTTATACAGGCAACGGTTCATTTTCCGCCCCTGGATACTATTTTTCATATGTCGAAACAACATCCATGATTCGAATCCTCAACATCGTTGGCGAATACCCAGCAGTGATTGGTATCGAAAACAATGGGGTATATGAAGACTACGTTTTAATTGACTTCCCGATGGCCAATGCCTATATTTATATGGAGTACAATGGTGGAGAATACGTGTATTTACCTCATAAAGTGAGACTTGAACAAGTCGGCTTTTATGTAGTATACTATCGTTCCGCTACCGGTATGAAATCCATATCGTTTGAGATTAAATAATGAATAAGGGACGCCGCGGCGTCCCTTGATTATTTTTGAATGCTTTGATTGAGTTGTTTCATTTCATCGTTGGTTAAGTAACGGTAATACCCTAGCGGTAAACCATCTTTCGTAATATGCATGATACGGATACGTTCAAGCGAAACGACCTCATAACCCAATGCGGTGGTCATGCGTCTGATTTGACGGTTCATCCCTTGTTTTAGGATGATTCTAAAATGCGTATCGTCTTCTTGAATGAGTTTACAAGGTTCGGTTTGTTGGTATTTTTTGGTCTTTAAGTTGAAAATAACCACGCCTTGTTCCATGTAATCGATGAATGATTTGGTCAGGGGTTTATCCACCTCAACACGGTATTCTTTTTCATGACCGTATTCTACCCTCAATATTTTATTGACGATATCACCATCATTGGTGAGTAGAATCAATCCCTTAGAGTCTTTGTCTAAACGACCAATAGGGAAAATGACCTCATCTAAATGCATATAGTCAACGATGTTGTTTTCAATATGTCTTTCGGTGGTGCAGACAATGCCTTCTGGTTTATTTAAAACAATGTAGACTTTATCTTCAATGGGTTGAACCAAAGCCCCATCGATTTTGACCACATCTTTTTTTTCTACACGCATACCGAGTTTCGCCACCTCACCATTTAAGGTAACGACCCCAGATTGAATGAGTTCATCGGCTTTTCGTCTAGAACAAAAGCCAGAATCCGCGATGTATTTATTGATCGAGATGCCTTTGTCTTTGACATGTTCTATTTTAACGTCTTCGGTTTGGAAGACTTGAGTTAATCGTTTTGCATAATCCATAGTATCACCGGATTCATTATACACATAATTGGTGGGTTTTGCGAAAAAAAACGCCTTATTTATAATAAAAGATACAATGTCTTCAAATCCAAAGCAAAACAAAACCAAAAGAATACAGAATGAAATAAAATAGTCATAGAGGTGATATCCATGAAAATATCGATACATACACACATCCCAAAACCGATTGAATTGGTTTGGAAAACTTATATTACCCCAAAACACGTTGACGCTTGGAACCACGCGACAGAGGACTGGGAAACGGTTGGTTCGGTGAGCGACTTTCGCGTGGGTGGCTTTTTTAAGTACCCAATGAGAGCCAAAGACCACTCATTTGGGTTTGATTTTGAAGGTGAGTTTTTAAAAATAGAACCACTTAAGTACATAAAATATCGCATGTTGGATGATCGAATCGTTGAGATTAAGATGACTGAACTGCCTAAAAAAGTATTCGTAGAAGTGATTTTTGATGCTGAAACAGAAAACAGTCCTGAACTTCAACAACAAGGGTGGCAACAAATATTAGAATCCTTTAAACGCTACTGCTTAACGCTTTAGAGTTTTCACCACATTTTGATTGTAAAATCGGTTAAAATACCGTATAATAAATTCGTTTTAGAGAGGACATAAAAACCATGATTATAACCGATGAAGCAAAAGTCTTATTACAAGATATTTTAAAGAAAGAAAACTTTAACTGCGTGATTGCAGGATTACATTACCATTGTTCATGTGGCGACTCAACCGTACAATTCGGATTAGGCAACATTGAAGATGGTGACCAAGTATACACATTCAATGAGATTCCTGTCGTGATGGAAGAAGAAACCGTCTCCCGTACAGAACTCATCACCATCTATGTTGAAAACGGCGAATTGATGTTTCTAGATGAAGCAGAATTTGAAGAAACCGAAGATGGCTGTGGCTGTGGACATCACCACGACCATGAACATGAAGGCGATTGTGACTGTGGTCACGACCATGAAGATGGCGACTGTGCATGCGGTCATCACCACCATGCAGAAGGCGAAGACTGTGATTGTGGACACGATCACGACGATTGTGAGTGTAAACACCAACACTAACACCTCCAAACGAGGTGTTTTTTCTTGCCTGTAGGTGTCCAGATATATCATTTTTTAAAACAGTATGATATAATGCTTATTGTTATAAAATTATTCATCAAGGAGAATATCAAGCCCATATATGGACAGTGACAGTAGTAGTATCTATCTTATATTAATCATCATCAGCATCATTTTATCCGGATTTTTTTCAGCCACCGAGACCGCTTTTTCTTCGTATAATCGTATTCGTATGAAAAATCTGAGCGAAAAAGGACATAAAAACGCATCGCTCGCATTGAAGTTATCTGAACGCTATGACGTGATTTTATCGACCATTTTGATTGGTAATAACATCGTCAATATTTTAAGTGCGTCTCTCGCAACCATCCTATTTGTCAGCTTATTGGGACAAGAAATAGGCGCGACCATCGCGACCGTTGTGATCACCATCGTCGTATTGATTTTTGGTGAAGTCACACCAAAATCGATTGCGAAAGAATACCCAGAAAAATTCGCGATGTTTTCAGCACCCATCGTGCTTGTTTTAGAAAAAGTGTTCTTACCATTCAACTTTTTCTTTAAACAATGGAAAGTATTGATGTCTAAAATTGTCAAACCCAATGAAGATAGAAGCATTACCGAAGAAGAACTCTTGACCATCGTCGATGAAGCCCAAGAAGGTGGCGGTATCAATGAAACCGAAGGTACCCTCATTCGTAGTGCGATTGAATTCTCAGAATTAGAAGCCATCGATATTTATACCCCAAGAATCGATATCGAATGTTTACCGATTGACGCCACCATCGAAGAAATTCAAAAAGTGTTTGTCGAAACCGGTTATTCGAGATTGCCAGTGTATGAAGGCAATATCGACCACATCATTGGCATCATCAACCATAAAGACTTTTATAATCATGTCTACACATCACATAAAAATATCCAAGACATCATCAAACCAGCCTTATATATCACAAAAAACAAGAAGATCGATGCGTTATTAAAAGAACTTCAAGTCAAGAAAATGCACATCGCCATCGTACTCGATGAATTTGGTGGTACGGTTGGGTTAGTCACCTTAGAAGATATCCTCGAAGAACTCGTTGGTGAAATATGGGACGAACACGACACCATCGTACATGAGATAGAAAAAATTAGTGACCATGAGTATTTGGTCATGGGGAACGCCAACGTTGAAAAATTCTTTGAATTGATTGGTCGCGATGAAGAACTCGATGTCTTAACCGTGAATGGTTGGGTGGTCGAAACCATCGGGCATTTACCAACAGAAAAAGAAGTCTATCAATCCAATGATATTAAATTTGAAATCATCAAAATGAATGGAAAGCGTATTGAACAAGTTAAAATTACTTTAATCCCATCCGCTGATGAACTCTATATGTAACTTATAACAAGCCGTTTGGCTTGTTTTTTTTCACTTATGCGCGTGTTCATGCTACAATGTGGGTAATAGAAAGAAAGGTGCTAACCTATGCAACACACATTAAAGCGTAAACTGGCTTTCGCTTCAGCGGACATTTTCGGTGGTGGTTCATTTAACATCATCAATTTTCTTTACCCAGGTTTTCTCGCATTAACCGTCGGTCTTTCCCCTTATTGGATTGGTCTAATCATGCTCATCGCGAGAATTTGGGACGCCGTTACGGACCCATTGATGGGGTATATTTCCGATAGAACCTCATCTAAATGGGGCAAACGTCGTATATATCTTATTTTCGCAAGCCCATTGGTCTTGGTTTCGATGTATCTTTTATTTTTCCCATACAACATCTCTGACCTTGGTTTGAGAGTCACAGCGGTATTGACCTCCTATTTATTATTTACCACCGTTCAAACATCTGTGATGATTCCTTATTACTCATTATCATCCGAAGTATCCTCCGATTATCAACAACGTGCAAGCTATAATTCATATCGTCTTGGTTTTTCAATTTTTTCATCCATCCTCTGCGTGGCTGTACCAGGCATCATCGTCGGTTTATTCGATGAAACCATCGGATATCAAGTGATGAGTTTATCGTTTGGAACATTGTTCTTTATCTCTGTATTATTGACGGGTTTATATGTCCAAGAAGAAATCCAAACCAAAGCCTTGGTGTCTAAATTCAATGTCAAAGACATGGTTAAACCGTTGGTATTGAAACCATTTAGACAATACTTAGGCATGTTCTTGGTCCTTCAAATGTCGATGGCGATCATGAGCGGATTATTTTTCTTCTATGTGGATTTCTATATCACCAAAGATTTAACCGCTGCCCAAGAGCCAACCATGGTGGGTTTAATCTCTGCAGCCTTGATGTTCTCGATGCAAATCGTGGCGTTACCAGTGTATATTAAAATGATTGAACGTAAAGGGAAAACCTTTGCTTATCGCTTCGGTGCGGTTTTATGGATTGTCACAGCGTTATTCATCTTAATCATTCCAGCCAACATTAACCCCGTATTGTTGTATCTCATCGCTGCGTTGATGGGCTTTGGGATCTCCGGTCCTGGTTTAGTTCCACATACCATGTATGGGGATGTTGTCGATGCCGGACAACTCTATTTCAATGACCGCTTGGATGGCCAAATGAGTGGGTTTACCAATTTCATCAACAAAGTCGCACAAGCCGTTGGCTTAGCCCTAGTCATGGCCTTGATTGGTTTGGCTGGCTTTAAAGAAAGAGCGCCAGGCGCAGACCCGATTTTATCTCAACCCGATTCTGCGATGAACGCGATTAAATTCATCATGGCGTTAGCGCCTTTAGTCTTTATGACGATTGGGATCTTGATTTCACTCAAGTATAAGATTGATGCGAAAAAACAAGCAGAGATAAAACACGCGATTGAACACCCTGAAAACCAAGCCGATGTATTGGCATCCATCCAATGAAAAAACCGAATGGCGCGTTATTTTGGCCGCTCGGTGGATTATTGAAACTATACGCATTCGGTAAAGGCCAAAGAATCATCCATAAAGATACCATCACCGGACCTGCCATCACGTTATCTAACCATACCTCGTTTTACGATTTCATCTACACAACCACTGCTTTATACCCTAAAAGAATGAACTATTTGGCGGCACATAAAATGTTTTTTGATCCGCTATTAGGCCCCTTCTTAAGGTTATCTAGGGCCATCCCTAAAGCCTTATTACAACCAGACGCTGTCGCGACTTTAAAAGCACTGCGTGTCCTTAAGAATAAAGGCATTTTATCGATTTTTCCCGAGGGTCAAATCTCCCCTTCAGGTAGGTTCATGAAACCGACCTTCTCAGTCGCGAAACTCATTAAAAAAGCCAAAGTCGATGTGTTTATTGTCAAACACCAATTTCCTTATTTGGTAAACCCACCTTGGACGAAAAAAACATTCAGAGGTCGAATCGATACACAAGTGGTCAAGTTGTTTGGTCCAAAAGACATTGAACAGTTATCTGAACAAGCGATATATGAAGCAGTACAAAAAGCATTATATCACAGCCCTTATGAGGATAATTTGATCAAACAATATACCTATAAATTAAACGACATTCATGGGTTAGAACATGTTTTAACGGAATGTCCACATTGTCATCAAACAGGGTTAATTTCAAACCAGCACCAACTCAATTGTCCACATTGTCAACAGTCGTTTAAGTATGATCGATATGGCCGAATTGATGGCACAGGTGTCGATGTCCTCTATGAAGCCCAAAGACAACGACTCATCGAAACAGTAAAACAAAACCCAAATTATACCCTTCAAAGTCCAGTGCGGTTAGAAGGCTATCAAGACAAACACGTGAAAACGATTGGTGAAGGTCAGTTGACACTGAATAAATCAGGGTATCATTTTGTGGGACACGTCTTAGATAAAGAAACCACCTATCATTTTGATGTCAAAGATGTCCCAACATGTCCATCCGATATCGGTATCAACATTCAAATTTATGAAGGGTATGAACTCTACCAGTTCGTCTTTAGTGACCCTTATCTACCGACCCAATTTGTCTTATTGGGCGAAGTATTACACGAAGACTATGTCCAAACCCATACCGGAGGTAACGTATGACTGTAGATCAATATATAGAAAATCTACCCGAACCACAACAATCCATCATGGCGGAAATCAGACGACTGATCAAAGCTGCTTTTCCAAAAGCCAAAGAAGCATTGTCTTATGGGGTACCTGCATTCAAATATGACAAAGCATTCTTTTATTATGGCGCATTCAAAGCCCATGTGAGTGTGTTTCCACCGCTCACTTCAGATGAGGCCTTACAAGCAAAGACCAAACCTTATCAAAATGAAAAAGGCAATCTCCTATTTAAGATCAATCAACCCATACCTTATGAATTGATTGTAGAGGTTGCGAAAGCATTGGAAAAACAATACACCTAAAAAAGAACCCAAAACATTCAAGTGTTTTGGGTTAGTTTTTTTCATGAATTGCTCTGATATGATTATAAGCCGTTTCGATTTGATTTAATTGGGATTCATTGAAATGATTTGGATTGAGTAAATCTATAAAGGTTTGAAAATCCGATGTTTGAATGATGAATCCTGGGTGATCATACATAAAATCACTGTAGACGTCTTGGAAGAAACGTAACCCTTGGTAATC